>JAXKGH010000181.1:0-27863 GCA_036550475.1 Collinsella sp.
GGGCGGAGGGCTACTACGTGTCCACCGTCGGCCTGAACGAGGCGACGATCGCCAAGTACATCAGGGAGCAGGAGTCCCACGACATCGCGCTGGACAAGCTGAGCGTGAAGGAGTACGAGGACCCCTTCAAGAGGGGGTGATCCCGCCGGTTCGACCGGCGCGCCACGGGTCAAGATGCACTAGGCCTGGACGAAGTCCGGGCCCGCGCCTTTAGACGCGAGCCCGGGGCCCGTGGGTTATACCCTAAGAGCAAACCACCCTTTTTAAGGGTGGTTCTGATTGGGACGCGAATGTGTTTTGGTGCAGAGCGTGTTACGGGCGGAGCTCATTGCCGCTAGACGAGCTCGGCTCCAAGGGCGCGGCAGGCCGCCTCGCCCTCATCGTCGGGTGCATCGTAGCAAATGACGGAATCGACGACGTTGACACCTGCCTCGTCGGCATCGGCCTTCCAGTTGTCCATCCACTCGCCCTCGGCCCACGAATAAGAGCCAAAGAGGACGACCTTCTTGTCGCCGAGGGTTTCCTTGACTTCGTCCCACATCGGTTGGAACTCATCGTATTCAAGCTCCTCGGAGCCCATGGCGGGGCAACCGAAGGCGAAGGCATCATAGTCGGCGGCCCTGTCGGCAGAGAAGTCGGCGCAGGGGATGACTTCGGCCTCGGCGCCCGCGGACGTGGTGCCCTCGGCAACGAGGTTTGCCATGGCCTCGGTGTTGCCCGTGCCGCTCCAATAGACGACGGCGATCTTGCTCATGTTGAGTCCTTTCGGTTGTGCGGCGTGCGGCCGCGGTTTGTACGTTCTATCGGGTCGCCTGGGCAAGTTGCGCCAAGCTGCAGCCCTGCTGATAGATAAAGGTGAGGTGTTGGGTGCAGGCACGGTACGCATCAAACGTCGCAAGCGCCTGCTCGACATTCGTATAGACCTTCCAGGCTCCAAAGATCTTGTAGTTCTCGCCACGCTGGGCGATGAACTCGTATACGTCGTCGTAGGGGTACCCCAGGAAGTAGCCAATTTCGTGTGGAAACTCGCAGGTGCAGCCGTTGTCGCAATGTGCTTGATGGTCCAATGCGCATCGGGTTTGGCCGCATGCGCATTCCGCGGCGTTATTGCTTGCGAGCGTGATGCGCGATGCCAGGTGCACAAGACATGCCGAGAGGTTGCCGGTGTCGTAGCCCTCCTTGGCGAGTGCCGTTTTGGCGCGCGGGTCAGCAAGGTAAGTGGCGAGGCTATTGGGCCGATATGCGTATACGAGCGCCCCGCAGGGGCGCCAGACCAAAACGCTCAGATGGATGCCGAACGGATTAAGCTCGCGGTTGCACCGGGCGATAACGTTGAGCAGGCGTGCTCGGCGATCCTCGATCGCCGCAGTTACGCTTGAGCCGTCTTGATCGACATAGACTCCTGGGTAGGTAAAGAGCGATGCCGGTTTGATGCCCGCGAGCGTGGGGGAGCAGTTGCGCACGACCGCCGCCTGAAACGTTGGGATGTCTATGGTTCGAGTCACGACGCTCCTTACGGATCTAAACTGTTAGCCTAGGAAAACTTATACACGAAAGTAAGCCTTGGTCAACTAAAAAGTTTGAAGAGGGAAACTAATTGACCGAACGGACATGATTTTGGGTTAAGATGGGAACACCCCATGGGGGTATCTAGATAGGGCTACTTGAAAGGGGAACGCATGAGTGACTTGCTCAACCCTGCGAATCTCATCGTGCTGGGCGTGATTGCTATTGGTATGTTCTTTGGGCTGCGCCGTATTGCGGCGTCGACGCATGGGAAGAGTTGCTGCAGTGATGGCGCAAGCGGAAAGAAAGCCAAGAGGGTTGTGGTGGCAGACACCGACGAGTCCCACTACCCCTATCGTGAGGAGTTTTTTATCGGCGGCATGAGCTGCGACGGCTGCGCTCGGAATGTGACGAATGCCCTCAATGCGCTGGACGGCGTGTGGGCAACGGTGACGTATGCGGACCACACAGCGCGCGTGCGCTCCAAGCGGCCGATCGATCGCGGTGTCCTTGAGGCTGCCGTGAGAGATGCGGGTTACTACGTCATGACGCTGTAGGCCTTGCCTTGGATGCGCGTCCTTGTCTAGGCTCGTCCGCGTAGCTCGATGTCCTGGATGTCGTCGAAGTCGATGGCGATATCTTTGAGCTTGAGGAGTTTGAAAGCAGGGAGCGCCTCGTCGAGGATGCCGGTGCGGCTGCGATAGCCGTATGTATCGTAATAGGTGACACGAACCAAGTCGCCGCGCTTGAGGCCCTCGAGCTTTTTCGAAAGTTCGAGGGCTTTTTCTTCTGTGAGTTCGCATTTTGGCTCGGCGGTGATCTCTTGTTTACGCACGAGCTCGTAGTATCCCGTGAGGGCGGCAAAGGGCATAAACTGCGCGGCACGGCCGGCACGGACGGTGCCGTTGGCGGTGAGCCTGGGGTCGGCGGAGCGATGTCTTCCCTCGGGGTCCGCTAGGCGTTCAAAAGGTGTCGGTGGCCGCATCGGCTGTTGTTGGGACTTAGGCACGATGTCCTCCTACCTGATCGTTGCGTTCGCGCGCGGTGGCGCCGGCGGTAAAGCTCAGCCCCTTAACCAGCGCGTTCTTGCCGTATTTGCCTTTCACGGCCAGCACGGCGCGTGCCAGGTCGCGCTCGCGCTCATCGGCCTCGATATCGCTGAACAGATCGATGGTGGCAAATTCCTCGGGCATGAGGTTGCCAAATCCCAGATTGATGCGCTTGACCGGTCGTTTGGGATCGACAGTCTGCGCCCAGAGCTCATCGAAATAGCCCATGATCTTCTTGAACGAATTGGTACGCTCGGGCAGCTTTCGCGAGGCGTTGGAGTGCGCAAAGAGTGCGGCATAGCCACCGCGCGGTTTGCCGCCATGCTCTCCCACAAAGATGCCATCGATTGCCTGCGCTTCGCGCACCAGGCGACGCCGTTCGTCATCGCGCTGGACGGGCTTGGGCGCACGGGGTGCGAGCTCGGGGCCGGCGGTTGCGGTGGGTTCGATACTCGATGTGCTCGAGCGCAGGTGCCCGCATCCGTCCACATACTGCGCTGTACCGCTGGCGTCGAGGCGGCGTATGTCGGCGCGTTCGCTCGCGTAGCCCACAAAGAGCGAAATGCTGTCGCAGACCACGTGCTTATCGACCAAGTCTAAAACGGCGTTGTCGACCATCTCGCGCAAGACGGTATAGGCCTGTTCGTAGGCATAACCCTTCGAGAGCACCTGTCCTGTGGTGGTCGAAGTTGCTTGCGGGCGATAGGCTTGGATATCGGCGATGGTTGTCGGCTCGCGCCCGAAGGCATGGTCGATGAGATATTCGGCATTGACGCCGAGCTCGTCGTAAAGCAGGTTTTCGTCGAGCGCCGCGACGCCCATCAGATCGTAGACGCCGTATTTCTCGAGGCGGGCTGCCACGCCGGGACCGATGCCCCAGATATCGGTGATGGGACGATGGGGCCAGATCTCCTTGCGAAAGGTCTCGTCGTCGAGTATGCCGATGCGGCTGGGTACGTGCTTGGCGGTAATGTCGAGCGCTACCTTGGCCTGGAATAGGTTGGGGCCGATGCCGACCGTCGCCGTGATGCCGGTGCGCGCGAGGACCTCATCGCGCAACATGCAGGCAAAGCCTTTGGCATCGGTGTGATAGAGGTCCAGATAGGGCGTCACGTCGATAAAGCACTCATCGATGGAGTAGACGTGCACGTCCTGGGGGCTGACGTATTCCAGATAGATACCGTAGATTTTCGCCGACACCTCCATGTAATGCCGCATGCGTGGTACGGCCGTGATGTAGTCGATGCCATCGGGAATTTCGAACAGACGGCAGCGATTGTGTATCCCGAGGTCCTTCATGGCCTGCGTGATGGCAAGGCAGATGGTCGTGCGTCCGCGCGATTCGTCGGCAACGACCAGGTTGGTGGTGAGCGGATCGAGCCCACGGTCGACGCACTCGACGCTGGCATAAAACGTCTTGAGGTCGATGCAGATATAGGTGTGCTGCTCGTGCGCCATCCGAGCCTCCCATCAAACACATGTTCTTATCGAATACCTGTTCGATAATACCCGCTCATCCGGACATCGTCAAAACCTGTCAAAAAAGGACTGGTTTGTTTTGGTAGGTATGGTCGTGCGGTTGGATCGGGTTTTAACGCAGCTCTAAAGAGTGCGAAACAGCTCGGAAAACCTCGCTTCGTAGCATGAGCCTAACGATTGATACCGCCTATACGCACGGAAGGGTTGTGGAAAAGATGGTCAATTATGGGTTTGGTATGCCGACGCGCCTTGTTGCGGATGGAGACGTGGCTCGCTGGTGCGGACGATTGGTCGCTCACTACGGTGGCACCAAGGCGCTGGTTGTGCTGGGCGGTGACAAGCATACGCGCGATGAGCTTGTCTCGGCGGCACTTGGCTCGCTTGATCGAGCCCTGCTCGAGCGCGTGCTGTTTCGTTGCGGCTCGGTTGAGGGCGACGGGGGAGACGAGCTGATCGACGAAGCCGTGGCCCTGGCGACCGACGAAGGCGTGGACTTTGTCTTGGCGATTGGCGATGCCGATACTGCTGGCTTTGCACGCGAACTCGCCCGTCGCGTGGCGGCGCTCGATGCCGGCGAAGACGGTTTTGTCCCTTATGGATGCATTGTCTCGGAGGGCAAGGTGCCTGCCGTCGCGGGGGCCGGCGAGGTTCCCGTTTTTGCCATTATCGCTCCCGAACTGCTTGAGGGCATTGGGTCTCCTTTGCGTGAGTTGCTCGGTAGCGTCTGCGCCGCGGCCTAATATTTGCCATAAAGGGACGGGTTATTTTTGGTTGGTAAAGCGTTTGACCTGCCAAAATAAGCCTGTCCCTTTTTGATCGGTTGCCGTTTGGGGGCCGATTGGCAACGCTCTCTGATTGTAGTCTTGACCTGCGCTAGAATAGTGCCATCTGAATGTCCGGGTGCATGGAGGCGTGCGCCCGTATGCTGAGGAGGACTCTATGGCAACTGTTGCCGCACCTATCGATGCTACGTCGACTGCCGCTTGGAAGGCACTCGAGGCTCATCAGGAGAAGCTCGAGGCCGATGGTATCGACCTCAAGGCCTGGTTCGCCGCCGATGCCGAGCGCGTGAACAAGCTGAGCTTTGACGCCGGTGACCTGCACTTTGATCTGTCGAAGAACCTGGTGACCGATGAGACCGTCAAGCTGCTGTGCGATCTTGCCCGCGAGGTGAAGCTCGAGGAGCGCCGTGACGCCATGTTCTCCGGCGAGCACATCAACACCACCGAGGACCGCGCCGTCCTGCACACCGCGCTTCGTCGCCCGGCAAGCGAGAAGGGTCAGCTCATCGTCGACGGCCAGGACGTCGTCGCCGACGTGCACGAGGTCCTCGACCGCATGTATGCCTTCGCCGAGCGCGTGCGCTCCGGTGAGTGGAAGGGCGTTACCGGCAAGAAGATCGAGCATCTGGTGTCCATCGGCATCGGCGGCTCCGATCTGGGCCCGGTCATGGCTTACGAGGCTCTGCGTCCCTATGCCGACGCCGGTATCGACTGCCGCTATATCTCCAACATCGACCCCAACGACCAGGCCGAGAAGCTCAAGGGCCTGGATCCCGAGACCACGCTCGTGATCATCGTCTCCAAGACCTTCACCACGCTCGAGACCCTCACCAACGCCCGCGAAGTCAAGACCTGGATGCTCGAGCAGCTCAAGGCTCAGGGCGCCATCGACGGCTCCGATGAGCAGAACGCCGAGGCCGTGGCAAAGCACTTCGTTGCCGTCTCCACCGCACTCGAGAAGGTTGAGGCCTTCGGTATCGACCCCGCCAACGCCTTCGGTTTCTGGAACTGGGTTGGCGGCCGCTATTCCGTTGACTCCGCCGTGGGCCTGTCGCTGATCGTCGTGCTCGGCCCCGAGCGCTTCCAGCAGTTCCTCGAGGGCTTCCACGCCATCGACGAGTACTTCTGCAACACGCCGCTCGAGAACAATGCCGTCGCGCTGATGGGCCTGCTCAACGTCTGGTACGTCAACTTCTTCGGTTCCAAGAGCCACGCCGTGCTGCCGTACTGCCAGTACCTGCACCGTTTCCCGGCCTACCTGCAGCAGCTCACCATGGAGTCCAACGGCAAGCACGTCCGCTGGGACGGCAGCGCCGTGACCTCCGATACCGGTGAGATCTTCTGGGGCGAGCCCGGCACCAACGGCCAGCACGCCTTCTACCAGCTGCTGCACCAGGGCACTGTGGTGGTTCCGGCCGACTTTATCGCTTTCGCCAACACTGCCAACCCTGCGACCGACAGCGGTCAGGACGTGCACGAGCTGTTCCTGGGCAACTTCCTGGCCCAGACCAAGGCGCTCGCCTTTGGCAAGACGGCCGACGAGGTGCGCGCCGAGGGCACGCCCGAGCAGATCGTCCCGGCCCGCTGCTTTGAGGGCAACCGCCCGACGACCTCGATCTTCGGCGACACGCTGACCCCGTTCGCACTCGGTGAGCTCATCGCCCTGTACGAGCACATCACGTTTGTCGAGGGCACGGTCTGGGGCATCGACTCCTACGACCAGTGGGGCGTTGAGCTGGGCAAGCAGCTTGCCAAGCAGATCACCCCGGCCTTCCACGACGACGCCGCAAAGGCCGAGCAGGACGCTTCGACCCAGGCGCTCATCGAGTTCTACCGCGCTCACCGCAAGTAGTCGCTGCTGTTAACGCATCGCGCCTTATAGCCAGGGGCCCGTATCCTATCGGATGCGGGCCCCTTTGCTTTGCCGTGGTCCCGGGGCGCACGGCCTTTGTGGAACATCGCCGGGGCGCCGCGCGCTGCGAGAACCCTGCGCCTAGATCTCGGCCTCCGCATGGCCTCGCTGCGCCTCGGGCAGCTCCCCGTAGAGCGGATGGTCTTCGAGCCTAAAGCGCTCGACCTGTTCGGGAGTGCGACCGCGTACAAAGAGCCACGAGCGATCGATCGGCGTCGCCATGAGCGTGCTGGGCAGCGCGTCGGCGCGGTCGGAAAACACCCGGGCACTCTCGGGATCCTGGAACGCCAGCACCAGATGCGTGTCGCAGTTGCCCATGATGGAGCGTGCGCGTGCCTCGCCATAGAGCGCATCGAGCTGGTTGGTCGACTGCAACAGCAGCGTTGCCCAGATGTTGCGGCTTCGGATAATCGAGAGCACGTTGTCGATCTGGGGGATCTGCAGATTTGCGAAGTCATCGAGCATAAAGCGCACGGGCACGGGCAGGCTGCCGTCGGGCTGCCTATCGGCCTCACGAATGAGGCCCATAAACGCCTGCGAAATAAAGAGGCCGGTCAGCGGATCGAGATTGCGGTCAATATCGCTCACGGTTACAAACAGGGCGCAGGGGGTGTGTCCCATGGAAGCGAAGTCCACCTGATGGCACTCACGATAGAGCTGTGCCGCACCGTCGAACCCCAGACACATGACCTTTTCGGCAAGGATGCCGACGATGCTCGCGTGCATGCGCTCGGCATTTTGCGTAATGGCGTAGCGCCGCCATAGCGAGAGGGCATAGCTTTGGGGGTCGGTCGTGATCAGGTCGTCAAACAATCGACCCGTGGCACCGTCCTGCAGGTGCTCGATCAGCTTGATGACCGAGCTGATCGTCTGCTCGTCGGCGGGCAGCTGTTCGGTGACGTAGGCGATAAGACACGACAGCAGGTTTGCCGCCGCATGATCCCAAAAAGGCTGGTTGTTGTCCTCGATGGGGCAGATGGCCTTTGCCACCGAGAGGATGTCCTGCTGGTTGGGCCTGCCGTCCGCCTTGCGGCGAATGTGCCTCAGGGGGTTGTAGCCGCAGCGCTCGATGCCGGGCGCAAGGGCCGGGACGGTGTTGAGGTCGGCGAAGTTGAGACATTGCACGCGGTAGCCGTGGGCTGCCAGCACGGGTCCCACTTCGCGACAGAGCGTACCTTTGGTGTCGAGCACGATGTAGCTTGCGTTCATTTGCAGCAGGTTGGGCTTGAGGACGTTTCGGGTCTTGCCGGCTCCCGAGGGGCCGATTACAAGTGCGTTGTTGTTGAGTCCCGTTTGGCGGGTGTCGCAGGAAAGCGTTCGATCCTTGGAGAGGATGGTGGACGATGCGGACTCAGATGCGGCGAGGCGGCTGGCGAGGTTAGACATGGGCGACCTCCTTGGTGGTCGAGAGGATTTCGTGGGCAAAGCCGAGCTCGACGGCGCGCTTGGCCGAAAGGTAGGTGTCTTTTGCAGTGAGAGACTGGATGCGCTTGGGCGTGAGGCCGCTGCGGTCCGAGAGGATTTGCGTGAGGGTCTTGCGGGTCTGCATGAGACGCCGGCTGGTTTCCTGCAGCGCAAGTGCCGAGCCGCCTGCCCCCTGGGGGATCAGTGGGTCGTGAATCATGAGCTCTGCATGGGGCGCCATACGGCGATCGTCGCCGCCCATAAAGATCACAGCGCCCATGGACGCGGCGAATTCCAGGCAGACGGTGCGGATGGGGCACGATGCGAGGCGCATGGCGTCATAGATCGCAAGACCCGATCGCACGCTTCCGCCGGCGCTGGCGACAAATATGGTGATGGGGCGGCTGGGGTCGGTGGCATCGAGCAGGCGGATCTGCTGGCATAGGTCGTGGGCCATCGGGGTTTCGATGTTTCCCATGACGGAGAGCTCGCGACGGGCGAGCATCTCATCGTAAATGCTGGTGAGCGTGATACCTCGGGCGGATTCACGCATGGTGAGGGGGCTGATGATGGGGGAATGATTGGTGTCCATGAGGACTCCTTTCTGTTGGTTGTGTTGTGGAATAGGATTGTTGCCCGCGGAGGGGCTGGCGGGCTACAGGGTTCGTCCGAGCCTGAGATCGAGCTCGGTTGTGGGGCAGGCTGCCTGTTCGTGCGGCTCGCAAGCGCCAAGGGCTCCAAAGCGATGGAGCGTTGCGACGGGCGTGGTGTAGGCGAGCCGCAGCTGATGCTCGATAGGGGCACATCCGTCATTTTTGTAATGAGCCGCGTAGTACTGCGCGATGCTGGCGTTCATCTCGCTGCCATTGCGATGGCGCTCAAACTGGCGTCTGCAGGTCTCGATGATCTTTGCTACCGACTTGGGTGCCGTCGCGGGAACAAGGGCGAGATAGCCCTCAAATAGTTCGTTGATGCTCAGGAGGCACAGCAGGTCGATCAGCGTCCTTATGGCTGCTCCCTCGGCAGAAAAGTGCGCGGTCATGCGGTTATATCGGTTGCGGTCGACGATGGCCACATGGGGTCTAGGAGTTTTCTGCCCCGTGGTCCCGGGCTTTTGCCGCGCCTGTGAATTGAGCTCGACGTTGCAGCGCTTGAGGCCGTCCAACGGAAGGAACAGTGCGGTGCGCAGGGTGTTCCGCTTGCTTTCGAGTTCATGACGCTCGTCGGGTTCCCATTCGAGCTTGAGTTTCGTGTCGAGCGCCGTAAGCATATGGGCTAGGCAGCCTACGGTAAGAACGTGCGAATCGTTGTCGCGTTTTGGGGCATAGGGGTCTGTCAGCTTGCGAATGTCGGGGTTGCCCATGATCTTTGTGCAGCGCTTCAGCAGTTGAGGATGGTCGGCCAAGATCGTCGCGAGCGGTAGCGACGCGTAGTTCTTGATGGTCGCGGCGGCAAAGGCGGCGTCATATTCGTTTGCATATGCTCGCTCAATGCGGGCATCCAGAATGCTTTTCTTACCGCCGTCTTCAGCGCGGTGGTTTGTCATAGCTTCTCCAATCGGTTGATGTTCGTGCTGTTTGTTGATGTGTTGGTTGTCGTGAGTGATGTGCTTGCCGTGGGTGATGTGCTGACGTTGGGGTGCTATGCGGTTTTCAATGAGCCCGTGAGGCAGTTGCTGCAGGGGTGGGATGGAACGGCCCATGCAAGGCGGAAGGCATCGTGCTCAAAATCGAGACAGCAATGCCCTGGGTGCCTCACATGTGGCAGTTACCTCATTAAGTTGTCATTGCGTTTGGGGTTGTACTTTGCCGATCTTCCTTCTCTTACACGCTAAAACTCAAACTTCATATGCTCGATCTACTTAAAACCGCAACGGCGGTCTTTTTTCAACTTATATGTCGGAACGCGTCTTTGCAAGTACTTTTTTGCCTTTGTTTCAAATGGGGTGGTTTTGCAACCGTCACGCGCCACGCTATGCAAGCGTGTCCCGGCTCGGATAAGATGGTGCGATCGAGTTCTACCGCGCTCACCGCAGTAGTCTTTGTTGCTGAGATAGGTCATGGCCGAAAGGGGCCCGTATCCCAACAGATACGGGCCCCTTGCTATTTAAATGGGCATGAGGGTGTATTGAGGGGGGGGATGTCTTGCTGTCGGCATCCGCCTGCGGTGCCATTCGCTCATATGACCCAATCCGCTGTCAAGAGCCACAATGGCCCCGCCGACCGCTTGCAATCGGTCGGCGGGGCCTGCCGTTGAACCCGTCCCGGTCCGCCCCCGGCATGTCGTCGACGCCTTCGGCTCAGTCTCATATCCGCGGATACCGTTCTGTCGGCCCGCACTCCATTCCTTCGGCGGGGTTCCCCAAGTCTGTCGAGGCGCATGCGGAGGGCTCCGCGCGCACAGCGAAATAGGGGGTATCCCCGAAGGCCGCCCGGCTCGCCGGGACGGGGGCTATGTCTATTCCGCGCCCTCCCGGCACATCATGCCGAGGGCCCAGAGCCACCTCACGAGCTCGGCCGCGGTGGCCGCGTTGGCCTTCGCCGCGGGCACGCCGCGGGCGAGCATCTCCTTGCGCCGCCGCAGGAGCCGCTCGGACCCCTTCCTCCCGTGCATCCTTATCTCGAGGGGCACGCCCGTGTCCCTCGGCATGAGCTTCGGCTGGTGCCGTGCCGCGGCGTAGCACCATGAACCCTCAACGGCCAGCTTCCTCACGAGCGCGTTGCCCGCACCGCTGATGCCTCCGAGCCGCACGGAGTCGCCGCTCGACCTCTGACTCGGCGCGAGGCCGAAATAGGCCGTGACCTGCCTTCCGGAACGGAACCTCGTGAAGTCGCCGACCTCGGCCGAGAAGGCTGCGGCCAGCGCGAAGGCGCAGCCCTTGATCGACTGGAGGGCGGCCACCTCCGCGGCGATCGGGCTGGCATCCACGGCGGCCCTGTACTCGGAGAGCAGGTCCGCCCGGGCCTCCGCCGCGGCCTCGACCTCGTTCCTCAGGGCGGCGAGCGTCCGAACCCCGCCATCGTCCTCCGGCCTGACCTTGTCGAGCCACCTCAGGAAGTCGTAGGTCCAGTACTTCCTCGGGTTGCCGGCGGGCGTGGTGCCGCCGTAGACGAACCCTCGCTTTGCGAGGAAGGCGAGCAGCCGCTGCTTGGCGGTCGCCAGGCGCGCGGTCGCCCCGTCGTAGGCGCCGGCGAGGTCCCTGATGCCTTCGACCTCGGGGGAGGGGATCCATACGGGGGAGATGTCGTGGGCGAGTATCGCCTTGGCCATCCTGGCGGCGTCGTTCCTGTCGTTCTTGGAGGCCGAGTCGGCGGCCGACCTGGGGATCTTCGAGACCGCGGCGACGACGCACTCGACGCCGAGCCCGGCGAGCTCCCTTTGCGGGGCGAAGCCGAGGTAGCCGCTCTCGTAGGCCGCGAGCGACGGCCCGGGGAACCCATCCATCCACCCGGCGATCTCGCCCCAGGGGTTGCCGGGGAACCTCCTCGTCACGGCCTCGCCGGTGTCCGCGTCGAGGGCGCAGACGGTGGTCGACCTCAGGTGGACGTCCATCCCGAACGCGGTAGAATACTTTGGCATGGGAGCCTCCCAACCTCGTTGCGGCGCGGCTGCGCCTATGGCACTTCAACATCATTGTCGCAGCCCCGACCCGCGGTCACGAGCGGGGGCTCCTGTCTTTTTAGTGCCCTCGGATTGGGTCATAGTGTCTGCCGTAAATTATACGTTTACGGCTAATTTCATACCACTTGTCGGAATGCGGACGCTGTCCTTGCATGCCGGGCGTACATTGAACGTGGTTTTTCGCGTGAAACCACGAATCGGTTGTCGGCCCTGAACAAGGAGGCCCAGCATGACGCTTGCCAAACCCATCAATAAATACATCGACTATATCGATGCCCCCGAGGACACGTTTGAGCACTATGTCGAGAAGGCGTTAAAGTACAACTTTCGCTGCGTATTTGCGAACCTGCAGGAGTACGAGACGGGCCGCGCCATGCTCGAGGGTTCTGACATCATCCTTGCCGGCGCTATCGACTTTCCCCAGGGCACTATGACGCTTGAGGAGAAGCTTGCGAGGTTTGAGGAATACGCTGCGTGTGGCTTTACCGAGATTGACTACGTTTTGAATCAGGGGTCGATCGAGAACCGCGATTTTGATGCCATCGAGCGCGAGATGACTACCATTGCTGATTTTTGTCGCGCGCATGGCATCACTGACAAGGTAATCGTCGAGATGTGCAAGCTGGACGGCGACGACGCCGCCAAGCGCCGTGTATGCGAGATCGCGCTGGAGGCCAAGCCGGGATTCCTTAAGACGTCGACCGGCAGAAGCTTTGGCGGTGCTAAGCTCGAGGACGTGCGGCTGATGCACGAGGTGCTCGGCGATGCCGTGGCAATCAAGGCAGCGGGCGGTATCCATAATTACGAAGAGGCTTGCGCATTCATCGAGGCCGGCGCCAGCGCGTTAGGTGCATCGGCGGGCATCGCGATCGTCGAGGGCGCACCGACGGATGAGCGTCGCTAGCAGACGTATTTGACCTGAGCGATAAAGCTTCACGACCACACGCCGTTCATGTTCGGGACAATATGACATTTTTCCCGTTGCAAACGGAGTCGCGGTGGCTGTTCTGTATGATGACTCAGACAAGGTTATTCAATGACAGGGAGGCACATATGGCAATTAAAGCCATCGCAATGGATATCGACGGTACGCTCACCAACGACCAGAAAGTGATTAGCCCGTGTACGCGCGAGAAGCTGCTCGCGGCGCAGGAGTCGGGCATTAAGCTCATTTTGGCTTCGGGCCGTCCCGCATGGGGGCTGCACGCCTTGGCGCAGGAGCTCGACCTTCAGAGTCATGATGGTTTGCTGGTGGCCTTTAACGGCGCTCACGTCGTCGATGCCCAGACCGACGAAGTGCTGTTCGATCAGGCTATGCCTGCCGACGAATTGCATCGCCTGATTGATCACCTGCGTAATTTTGACGTGATCCCTATGATTTCGCTCGGTCGCGATCTGCACGTTGAGGACTCGTACCATTGCATGATCACGCTGCCTGACGGCTCGCAGAAAAACATCGTCAAGTATGAGCGCGACGCGTGCGATCTTAAGATTCGCGAGGTGGAGAGCCTGCATGAGGTCGCTGATGCTTATCCCGTGGACAAGCTGCTGACGGCGGGCGACCCGGCCTATCTGCAAGCGCATCACGAGGAGATGTACGCGCCCTTTACCCAGACGCTTTCGGGTATGTTTACGGCCGACTGGTACTTTGAGTACACGGCGCCCGGTATTGACAAGGCCCGCGCGCTCGAGGGTGCCCTGCCCAAGCTCGGCATCGATGCCAGCGAGGTCGTCTCGTTTGGCGACGGCCAGAATGACAAGTCTATGATTGAGTGGGCCGGAACCGGTGTTGCCATGGGCAACGCCGTCGATGAGGTCAAGGCTGTGGCCCAGATGGTGACCGCCAATAATAACGAAGACGGCATTGCGGTGGCGCTGGATAAGCTGCTGGGTTAGAATCGCCGATAGTGCATGGCTCGGGCGTCCGCTTGCGGGCGCCCTTTTGTTAGGGAGGGTGCCGTGTCCGCATTTCCGTTCGACGCCGTTATCTTTGACATGGACGGCGTCATTGTCGATACCGAGTATTACTACCTGGGCGAGACTGCCGCGTTTGCCAAGGAGCTTGGACTTAACCTGACTCAAGAGGAGTTGAACGGGCAGGTTGGTACCTCGCATCAGTTCTTCCTGCGTATGCTGGTCGATTGGTTTGAGCGCGCCGGGAAGGGGCATTTAACTGGCGAGGAAGCGTTGATCCGTTGGGACGAGTGGGCGCATAAGCGTCCGCGCGACTATCAGGCTTTGATTAACCCAGGCGCCGTGGATACGATTCGAGAGCTGCCACGCCGTGGCGTTCGCGTGGCGCTTGCCAGCTCGTCTCCCATGGATAGCATCGAGGAAGTGCTCAATGCGTGCGGGCTGTCGGATGCCTTTGAGTATGTGGTGAGCGGCGAGCAGTTTAAGGAGAGCAAGCCCGAGCCCGACATCTACCTGCATGCGCTGGACCTGCTGGGGCTGCCCGCGAATCGCTGCTGCTGCGTTGAGGATTCGGTGCCTGGCATCACTGCCGGCAAGCGAGCCGGCCTGACAGTTATTGCCAAGCGCGAGGAGCGCTTTGGCTTTAGCCAGGATGCCGCGGACAAGATTATCGACCAGCTGCCGGAGCTGCTCACGCTTTCTTAGGAGCGCGGTAGTTGCGCGTTTTTCGGGTCTGATGAGTAAATAGCCGACATTTTGGTGCGACACCTAGCATACTTAATGCTAATGCGGGCTTAAGGGCTTGCTGAATGCCCTTGGGCCCGCTTTAGACTTAATTGTGCTGGGAGAGGGTATATGCCACCGACTGAAGGGCTAACTGACGGTAAAGCAGCGATACCGCTGTACCAACAGGTCATTGATATCATTAAAAACGAAATCAACTCCGGCGCCTACAAGGCAGGCGCGCGGATACCCAACGAATTCGAATTGGCTGAGAGCTATAAAGTTGGCCGCGTTACCGTGCGACGCGCTATTGAGGAGCTCGTCCAGCAGGGCTATCTAACGAAGCGACAGGGGAAAGGCACGTTTGTCAATGCCCCCAAGCTTAAGCGCAAGATTCGCCAGAAGGATGACGTCCAGAGTTTTTCAGACGCATGCCGCGTTAACGGAATGGAACCGGGGGCGCGTGTCATTTCGAGAAAGATACTGCCGGCGGATTCCACCGAAGCACAGTTCTTTGGTGTTCCCGTTGGAACTGACTTGATTTGCGTTGAGCGCGTGCGTACTGCCGATGGCGTCCCTGTCATGCTCGAGAACAACATATACGTTTACGAGGAGAACGCCTATCTATCAACGGCACCTCTATCTAACCAATCCATTTTTGAGTTCGTGCGCAACCGGATGGGCCGCACGCCCGCGTTTACCGACCCGTGCACGCTCGAGATCGCGTGCGCATCGCCCGAGGTCGCTCGGTTGCTGGCGGTTCCCGTTGGCGAACCCTTGTTTTATATGGAAGCCTTCTTTTTCGATGAGCAGCGGCGGCCGTTTATCATCGGTCGTCAGCGGATCGTTGGGTCTCGCTACGTTTTTGACATCTAGGACATTGCGTATGGAAGCGCCCGGTGGATTATCTCACCGGGCGCTTCCATACCGTTCACGGCGCAAACGCAACCGTTCAACCGCGTTGCGGCAACCAGTTTGAAATTATCTTGATGAAGGAAAAAGCTGCTGGTAATCTATGGGACGTCATAGAACGTTTGCTTGTGCAAGCGTTGAGGCGAGATGCGATGCAGTCTCGAGTTCTTTGGAGGTATCTATGTCAGATACGAAGGCGAAGAAGACAAACAGACGTTTTAAGTTCAAATTACCGCATGTCTATACGATCATGTTCTTGCTGATCGTTGTCTTTGCGGTCCTGACTTGGATCGTTCCCTCTGGTCAGTATCAGCGCAAGATGATTTCGACGGCGGCGGGCGAGCGTGAAGTCGCCGTTGCTGGAACCTATGAACAGGTCGATAAGAACTACACCGATTCCGAGACCGGCGAGACCATCAATCTGGGCCAGGATATCTTCGCGGTCCTGCAAGCGCCCACTAAGGGCATCCAGGAGGCTGCCGACGTCGTTGCGTTCGTCTTATTGATTGGCGGATCGTTCGCAATCATCACCAAGACCAACGCTTTGAATGCCGGCATGAGCCGTGTGGTTAAAAAGCTCAAGAACAAGGACATCCTCATCATTCCCATCACGATGACGTTGCTGTCCATTTGCGGCACTACGTTTGGTATGTCTGAGGAAGCCCTGCCGTTCTATGCCATCTTCATTCCCATCATGATGGGTATCGGCTATGACTCGATGACGGCATTCATCATCTGCTTCCTTGGTCCTAACCTGGGATATTGTGCTTCGACCATCGACCCGTTTAATGTTTTGATCGCCCAAGGCATCATTGGCATCGAGGGCAATCCGCAACTGTGGCTGCGCGCCGTTTCTTGGGTCATCTTCACTGCCGTCGGTATCGCATGGGCCATGCGCTACGCCATGCGCGTCAAGAAAAACCCCGAGTCGTCCATTACGTACGAGGACGATAAGCTCAAGCGTATTGAGTTTTCCGTGACCGATGCCTCCATCGAGGAAGAGTTCACTATCCGTCAGAAGCTCGTGCTTATCGATTTTGCTTGCGGTATGGGCATTATCGTCTGGGGTCTTGTTACCCAGGGTTGGTACATGAATGAGATTTCTGCTGTGTTCCTTGGCATGGGCTTGCTTGCCGGTATCCTGGGCGGCCTTGACCAGCAGACGATCGCTGAGGAGTTCGTTAAGGGTCTCGCCGACTTTGCGTACGCTGCCATCGTTATCGGTATCGCTCGCGGTATTCTGGTCATCGCCGAGGGCGGCATGATCATCGACACCATTCTCCAGGCGCTCGCTACTGCGCTCGCCGGAGCACCGGCCGCCGTGTACACCACGTTTATGTATATCGTCCTTGGCCTGCTCTCTTTGCTGGTTCCCTCGAGTTCTGGCCTGGCGGCGCTCACCATGCCCGTTATGGGCTCCCTGACCGAGCTCATGGGCCTCAATCCCGAGGCGGCCGTCACCGCGCTCCAGTTTGCCAACCAGACCATCAACACCATCAGCCCCGTGGCGGGCATGACGGTCGCCGGCCTTGCCGTGGCTAAGATTTCGTTTGGCCAATGGTGGAAGACCATTTGGAAGTTCTTCATCTTCATGGTCGTGTTTGGCTTGGTCGTTACTGCCATTTCCGGCATGCTTCCGGCGTAGGTGGTTGTGATGTCTGATCGTTTGACGGTCCTGACGTCTAAGAGCGTCTTTACCGGTACGGGGGACCTGCCGTTTGAAGGTTTCGTAGCGGTCCGTGGCAATCGAATTGAGGCTGTTGGCACCAAGTGTGAGGTAGCTTCGTATTTGACCCAGGCGGACGAGGTAGTTGACCTGGGCGATCGCACTGTCATGCCTGGCCTGATCGATGTGCATACCTTCTATACAGGTTGGGCGCTGCGGACGTTGGGGTCTGATCTGTCCGGCATCGCTGATGCCAAAGAGGCTGTGTCGCTCTTGCGTGCATGGAAAGAAGATCATCCGGATTGCGCGGCGGCTTTTGGCCACAACCTACCCGAAACGTTGGCATCGGATGCCGAGAACGCAAATACGGCAGCTGTGTTTGACGATTGTTTTGGCGATATCCCCGTCGTCTGCTTTACATCGGGTGCGGAGACCTGCGTTCTCAATGCTGCCGCCAGTGCGCGATACGGCTTTACACCCCAGGCGTGCTATGCCGAGAAGATCTGGCGCATGATGAGCGATTTCCTCGCGCTGCCCGAGGTGCGTGCCGGGTATTCGGACTACATGAGCATGCTTAACGAACGCGGCGTTACCGCCATCAAGGAGATGGCGTTTGATGACTACTACGGCTTTGCCGACGAAATGGCTCGCCGTGAGGAATCTGGTGAGCTGACGGTTCGCGTCTCTATGATGTCGCAGCCGGTGGGTGCCGGTGCAAATCTGGCATATGCCCGCGAGGCACGAGAGCGCTTCCGGGGACCGTTCGTTCGTTTTTCTGGCTTCAACCGTATGACCGATCGCGGCGTATGGGCGGGGCTTGCCGAGATGATTGACCCCTATGCGGACTCGGCCGATGCGGGCGCTGCCGGCAAGACGGTCGTCGAGGAGCCAGAGTGGGATCTGATTGAGAACGAGCTGCGTGCAATTGATGCTGACGGCTTCCGATATTCCTTGCATTGCCAGGGCGATGGCGCCGTTCGTCGCACCGTGGCGCTCTATGCCTCGCTGCCTCGAGACGAGCATGGACGGATGCTTCGCCGCCATGCGATTACCGATCTCGAGAACTCTGACCCGACCGATCTTGTCGAGTTTGGCAAGTTAGGTGGAATTTGCGAGGTCTATCCGCAGATTCTGACGCTGGACCGGCGCGAGGATTGCCTGTCGATGATGCGTCGACAAATTGGCGAGACGCGACTTTTGCACAGCTGGAATCGCCGCGGCATGGAAGATTCCGGATGCACAGTGTGCTGCGGCACGGATCTGCCGCTGCTGATTCCGAGCCTGGGCGAGTCAATCTACAGCGCGTGCGGCGGATTCTTCGCCGACGGACTGCCCGTGAATGAGGTCAACACGCTGACGCTTGTCGAGCTCTTGCGCGCTTGGACTGCCGGGGGCGCGTACGACCTGATGCGCGAAGACGAGCTGGGTACACTCGAGGTTGGCAAGCTTGCCGATATCTGCGTGCTCGATCGGGATGTGTTCGACCTCGATTATCGCGACGCACGCGATCTTGCGGTTGACATGACGATGTCGGACGGACAAATCGTGTTCGATCGAAATAAGGAGGCATAAGATGTCTGAATCCAAACCGACGCTGCACCGCGAGCAGATTGCGGGCATGAATATCCACTACATCATGTGGTCGCTCGATTACTTCCTTGATGTGCAGCAGCGCTTGGGCTTTGAGTCCATTGAGCTGTGGTGTGCGGAGCCGCATGTGACGCTCGACCACACGGGCTACTTTGAGGCTGAGGTCCTGGCGAAAAAGGCTGCAGACCGTGGGCTTAGGTATCGTACTCTGTGCCCCGAGAATGTTGTCTATCCTTGGCAGTACTGCGCACGCAAACCGCTGCATGAACAGCGCAGCCTGGCGTACTTTAAGCACGGCATTGAGCTTGCCGAGGTACTTGGGTGCGACCGTATGTCCGTCAACTCGGGCTGGGGCGACTGGGACGAGGACCGCGAGGAAGCCTGGAAGCGCAGCCGCGAGCACTTGTCCATTCTGGCGGAGTATGCCGGCGAGCACGATCTGGTGCTTACGATGGAAAGCCTGCGTCCCGAGGAGAGCAACCTTGTGACGACGGTTTCCGATGCGAAGCGCATGATTGACGAGGTCGCGAGCCCGTACTTACAGCCCATGGTTGATACAACCGCGATGGGCGTTGCAGGCGAGACGCTCGAGGACTGGTTTGCCGCCTTTGGTGATGGGGCAATTCACGAGATGCACTTTATCGACGGTGACCCGTATGGCCATCTGGTGTGGGGCGATGGCAAGCACGATATGGACGCCTTCGTCGCCACGCTCAACGCCCATGGTTTCGACGGCATGCTGGGCCAGGAAATCACGGACGGTCGTTACTACGATGATCCGGCGGCGGCAGATGCCAAGAACATGGCCGCATTCGAGAAATATCTGATTGACTAAAACAACTATCGGCCACGCAGCCAACGTCATTGATTGCGGCCAAACAAGAAAGGAACTGGATATGAACGCACACGATCTGATCAAAGAGGCAATTGCCGAGAAGGGCAAGTTCGACAGCGTCTACTGGATTGCTTGCGGTGGCTCCATGATCGATTTGATCCCGGCCCATGAGCTTCTGCAGCGCGAGGCAACCACCTTCACTTCGTATATCTATACGGCTCGCGAGTTCGATATCATGCGTCCGCGTCGTCTGGGCGAGAAGTCCCTGGTCATCGCTTGTAGCCACAGTGGCAACACCCCTGAGGTCGTCGAGGGCTGCGAGATTGCCCTTGCTGCCGGCGCTACGGTGATCGCCCAGACCGACAACGCTGGATCTAAGATCGACACCGGTAAATGGACCACGTGGGTCTACCCGTGGGGCGAGGGCGTGCCGCAGGCCGAGGTCCCCGCTGGCATTTCGCTGTCGCTTGCGTCAGAGCTGCTCGATCAGCAGGAGGGTTACGCCGATCTTGCCGATATGTATGCCGGTATCGCCGAGATGGATAAGATTCTTCCCTCGGCACGCGAGAAGGTAAATGCCGAGCTGGGCGATCGCTTTGCCAAGCTTTGCCAGGAGCACGAGTTCTTCTATATTCTGGGCAGCGGTCCCAACTTTAGCCAGACCTACGGTTTCGCTATCTGCTCTCTTATGGAGATGCAGTGGCAGCACTGCAGCTACATCCACTCTGCCGAGTACTTCCATGGCCCCTTCGAGGCTACTCAGGATGGCGTTTTTTACTTCCTGCAGATGGGCTCCAGCGAGTGCCGTGCTATGGACGAGCGCGCCCTGGCGTTCCTTAAGACGCATACCGATACGCTGATGGTGCTCGATGCCAAGGAGTACGGTATGGAAGCCGTGCCGGCGAGCGTCCGTGCCTATCTGGACCCGGTGCTGTTCTACGCCATGAACTGCGAGCTGCGTGCCGCACGCGGCAAGGTGTTTGATCACGATCCCGATTTCCGTCGCTATATGGGTGTTGTCGAGTACTAGAAGGAGCAAAGGCCATGGCATTTAACGTTAACGCGCTCGGATTTGGCGACAACGTCGTCGATCGCTACGAGCATATCCACACCATGTATCCTGGCGGTAACGCGGTTAACTTTGCCGTTTATGCCAAGAAATGCGGTGCCGCACGCTCTGCATACATGGGCATTTTTGGCAATGACGCCGCTGCCGAGCATGTCATTGCAAGCCTCGAGGATGAGGGTATCGAGCTTGACAAGTGCGAGCAGATGATTGGCGAGAACGGAGCGGCTCGTGTGACCGTCGTTGACGGTGACCGTGTCTTCCTCGGCTCCAATGAGGGCGGTATCCGTGGCGATGCGCGCTATGTCCTCGATCGCTTTGACCTTTCGTACATGAAGCAGTTCGATGTGGTTCATTCGGGCAACTATTGCTTTACCGAGCGCGAGCTGCCCAAGCTGAAGGCTGCGGGCGTCACGGTCTCTTTTGACTTTTCGGACGACTCCACCGACGAGTACTACGAGCAGATTGCGCCCTACGTCGATTTTGCTTTCTTTAGTGCGGCGGATGCCGCGAGTGAGGACGAGATTCGCGAGCGTCTGGCATGGGTGAAGGGCCTGGGTCCGCGTTTTGTGTCAGCTACGGCGGGCGCCGAGGGCTGCATTGCTTACGACGGCGAGCGTTATTACCGCCAGCTGGCTAAACCGGTAACGGACATGAAGGACACCATGGGGGCGGGCGACTCGTTCCTCACCTCGTTTTTGATGTGCTATCTCGATTCCGCCAAGCGTGGTGAGGATGGCGCCGAGGCTATCGAGCGCGCGCTCGACTTTGCTGCCGGGTTTGCCTCGACCGTGTGCGGCATGGAAGGTTCTTGGGGCCACGGAGCACCAATCGTCGAATAGCTTAAGAAAGCGTACGGCGGTCTGGCTATGAGGCCTTGGACAGCCGATGCAAAACAATAAACGAAACGCGAAAAGGGGGCTCTCCATGCGGTGGGTCCCCTTTTGAACATTGGAGAAGAGTATGGGTATTAAAGCGTGTGCGGCTGGTTTTTGCTGCGCGGACGTCTATCAAAACATCGGCGTATTCTATCCGACTGGTAACGGCATTGACTGGGGTATCCATCTTGCACGAATGGGCGTTTCGGTATCCGCCGTGTCGGTTGTCGGCAAGGACGAGTACGGAGACAAGATGAGGGAGGCGCTGGCCGCTGAGGGGCTCGATATCTCTCATCTGCGGGTGGAGGATGGCGACACCTCGGTGATGCTCATGGCATTGAAAGACGGCGTCGATCGCGTGCATCTCGAGGCAATCGATGGCGTAATGGAGACATATCGACCGAATGAAGACGACCGGGCGTTTATCCTGGAGCATGACATCATCCATACCGACCTGTTTGGCAATTGTTTGGACCTCCTGCCCGAATGGCATGAAGCGGGTAAGACGGTGGTTATGGACTTCTCGGTGTTCAGCCAGGATCCCGAATATGCATGTGAGGCTCATTTTCCTTACGTAGACTATGCGTTCATGTCGTTTGAAGAGGACACTCCGGAGCTACGTGATTGGGTACGTCACGTACAGGAGTTGGGGCCGCGCGTTGCGGTTGCCACGCTTGGCGAGAAGGGAAGCATTGCCTTTGACGGCGAGCGCTTCTATGAGTGCGGGATCGTGCCGGCGGAGAAGGTCGTTAACACCGTGGGTGCCGGCGACTCGTATATTGCCGGGTTTACCAAGGGCGTGATCGATGGCCTTGATATTCCGGCGTGTATGAAGGCGGGCGCTGAACTGTCGTCCCGAGTGATTGGTTCGTTTGAGCCGTACTAGGGCCAAATGCCTGGAAAGGAGTACGAAATGGTTATCGACATGTTGGTCCATCCTATGCTCTATGGCGAGATCTATACGGCGGGTGATGAGCCTGATGGATTCGGTTTTTGGTCACGAGAATTTGGTATGGGGCATATGGGCCCCATGGATTGGGATGAGCTTCAAGTCGAGATGGACGTCTGCGACGTGCGGAAGAGCGTGCTCATGCCGCTCGATGTAACCACGGCGTGCGGAGGACACTTTGGCACCAATGACCAGATTGCCATGCTGGTTGCCGCGCACCCCGATCGTCTGTGGGGATTTGCGAGCGTAGATCCGCAGGTGAGCGGTGCCGCAGACGAATTGGAGCGCGCCTTTACCGAGTTGGGGGCAAAGGGGCTTTGCCTGCATCCGGCAAAGCAGGGTTTTGCCCCCGATGATGCTGTGGCCGAGCCGCTTTACGAGCTGTGCGAGCGCTATAACAAGCCGGTGGTTTTCCATGCCGGTATGTCTTGGGAGCCGGCCGCAGAGCTCTCGCGCAGTAACCCGCTTGCATTTGAGCACACAATCGCAACGCATCCAAATGTGCGCTTTAGTTTGACCCACTTTGGCTGGCCCTGGGTGCGCGAGACCGTGGCGATGCTGCTCAAGTATCCCAACTGCTACACGGACACCTCTATCACTTACATCGATTCGCCCGAGGAGATGATGCAGCGCCTTTTCACGGTCGATATGGGGCCGCTGTGGTATGAGCGCGCGCTATCGCATCAAGTGATGTTCGCCAGCAATACGCCGCGTTTCCGTGCGTTCAAACTCAAGCGGGCGCTCGATACCGTGCTCATGCGCGATGATGCGCGAGAAAGGCTCTACTGGGGTAATGCCCTGCGTTTTCTTGAAGGGGATGAGTGAACATGGTGACGCTCGAGACATTGAGCTATCTATCGACTGCTCCGGACCAGTTCATCGATATTACCGAGGACGTGCACGCTGCCATCGAACGCAGCTCGGTGACCAATGGCTTGGCAGCGATTATTTTGTCGCATACGACCTGTGGAATCGTGGTAAACGAGGGGCTGCCCTGCGTGGAGACGGATCTTATGGAGACGCTTGATCGCATCGCCCCACTCGATGCCCCCTATGCGCATGCACACTTCCTGCCGAGCTATGGAGCCACCGGCAACAACTCCTGTGGGCATATCAAGAGCATGATTTGTGGAAACAGTTGCTTCTTTCCCGTTCAAGATGGCCACATCGTGTGCGGAGGTGCCCAGAACATCTATCTTGCGGAGTTTGACGGTCCGCAGAAGCGAAAAGTGTACATCGAGGTGCTGGGGGAGTAACGTCCCTGCAATAACCCTATGAAGGAGCACGTTATGTCGTTTCTAACTTCGATGTTCAAGACCGAAAAGCCGGTTATCGGAATGCTGCACCTGCGTCCTCTGCCGGGCGATCCACTGTACTACCCGGGCGGAAGCGTGTCACAGGTCGTGGAAGCCGCCAAGCGCGATCTCGAGGCGTTGCAGCAGGGCGGTGTCGATGGCATTTTGATTACCAATGAGCTCTCGATGCCCTATGAGCAGCACGTTTCTCCCTCAACCCTTGCATCGATGGGCTATGTAATCGGGGCTCTGTCCCATGATCTGTCGACTCCTTGGGGAGCTGAGGCTATTTACGATGGTGATGCCACAATCGAGCTGTGCGCTGCCGTCGATGCGCAGTTCACGCGCTGTAATTTTTGCGGTGCCTGGGCCGGTGATCTCGGGCTGATTAACCGAGATTTCGCGCACACCATGCGTCGCAAGGCGGCGCTGCGCTTGGACGACCTCAAGCTTTTTCACTTCATCACGAGCGAGGGGGAGGTTTATCTCAACGACCGCACGACTGCGGACATTGCCGATTCGCTTCTCTTTAATTGCCTACCGGATGCGATGGTCATCGGCGGTTCGGCTGCCGGTCGTGGCGCTTCGGGCGAGCTTGCCGATGAGGTCCGTGAGCGTGTTGGCGAAGTGCCCGTGGTATGTGGCACCGGTTGTCGCGAAAATACCGTGGCTGACGTATTTGCTCACTACGATGGTGCGTTTGTCGGCACCTGCTTAAAGCGCGACGGAAAGCTGGATGCCCCGGTTGATGTTGAGCGGGTAGCTCGTTTTATGGCTACCGCTCGTACGGCGCGAGGGAAGTAGGCACCTATGGCGCTCTATCTGGGTATTGATATTGGGACAAGCGCCTCTAAAGGCGTTTTAATCGATGACCGATGCAACATCGTTTGCCAAGCCTCTTGTGGACATGAGACGGACAACCCGTGTGACGGATGGTACCAGCATGATGCGGAGGCAGTTTGGTGGGGCGATTTTTGCCGCTTGTCGCGCGAGCTGGTGGCGCGATCGGGGGTTAACGCGGCACAGATCGGATGCGTGGGCCTTTCCGCATTGGGTTGCGACTGTGTGCCGGTCGATACCGAGT
Source organism: Collinsella sp. (assembly GCA_036550475.1). Lineage (GTDB taxonomy): Bacteria > Actinomycetota > Coriobacteriia > Coriobacteriales > Coriobacteriaceae > Collinsella. The sequence goes on from JAXKGH010000181.1 coordinate 24,666, forward strand.
GCAACGCGCTGGCGCCCGCGATTTTGTATGGAGTCGATGCACGTTCGAAGCCGCAGATTGACGAGCTTCTTTCCGAATATGGGTCAGATCGCGCACGCGAGCTCTTCGGGCACGATCCCTGTTCGTCAGATATTGCTCCCAAGATCTTGTGGTTTAAGGAGAATATGCCCGAGGTGCACGAACGTGCCGCGAAGTTCCTGACGGCGTCATCGTTTTTGTGCGCAAAGTTGACGGGGCGTTTTACGGTGGACCGTTATTTGGCGGAGGATTTTCTTCCCCTATACGACCGCTACACCTGGAAGGTTGATGCTCGGGAATGTGCTCGTTTCTGCCGGCCTGACCAGATGGCGGAGGTAATGTCGGCTACCGATATTGCCGGGGTGATTACGCAGCGTGCGGCTGAGGCGACGGGGCTCGCGGCAGGGACACCTGTCTTAGTGGGAACGGGCGACTCTGGTGCCGAGGCCATTTCGACGGGTGTATTCCGTCCCGGCGATATGATGGTTCAGTTGGGGAGTACGGCGTATTTCATCTACCTAGCTGATCATATGATCGATGATGCGCGCCTGTGGCCAGGGACGTTTATCATTCCCGGAACTTACGGGATCTGCGCGGGGACCAATACGGCGGGTGCGCTCACATCGTGGCTGCGCCAAGAGCTGTATCGCGACGCCGTAGAGGCCGAGGGCCATGGCGGCCCCGATGCCTATTCGGTTATGGCGCATGATGCCGCCGATGTGGCGCCGGGTGCCGATGGGCTCCTGTGTCTGCCGTACTTTGCGGGGGAGCGTACTCCGCTCAACGATCCCGAGGCGCGTGGCGTCTTCTTTGGCCTGACCGGAAGGCATACGCGAGCCCATATGGTTCGCGCCGCCTTGGAAGGCGTCGCGTATACCGTTGCATCCCATGTTGACATTATCGAGCGAGAGCATGGACTGCCAATTGGGCGCATTATGCTTGTCGGAGGTGGAACCAAGAATCCAGTTTGGATGCAGGCTATCGCCGACGTATGCGGGCGCGAGGTCTCGGTTGCCAAGGTTACGGTGGGCGCATGCTTCGGTGATGCCATCATGGCAGCTCTCGCAGGTGGCGCCTACGCATCATGGGATGAACTCGCTCAAGTCCTTGGCGTTGCGCAAACAATCATGCCCGATATGGCTGCCCACGAGTTATATGCGTCGCGCCGTCATATCTTTGACGAATTGTATGCACGCAACCGTGATCTCATGCACGAATTGGTGTAATGCTGCCGAATTGTACTGTCTTCCAAAATAGGGACTGCGTTGTGCGATTTGCATGCCCCTTGGCATTTTTGCCCACAGGGGTTAGCGAAGGCCAAAAAACAGAGCGTGAATTTCCCAAAACTGCCGACTCGATGTGCTTTGCGTCACAGTTTTTGAGTGAGGCGATGCGTTCTGAGGTCCTTGTGAGCGATCTAATGAGCGACTGCGCGCTTGTTTCTGTGTTTGGCTCGCCCGGCGCATCGGTCTCGAGCAGTAGACGGTCGAGTGGAATCTGTCGTGCGTATTCGCGACCGCGCTTGGTGGCGAGCATACGCTCGTTCACGGAAAAGTAGCAGCCTGCGTTTCGCGCGCGGGCGAGTTCGTCCGAAGTGCCGCTAAACCAGTGGAAGATGATAACGGGGGAGTCGGGGTTTGGGATGAGTAGCCCGTGCGATTCTAGGGCGTCCAGCGCAGTTCCTGCCGAACGAACGGCGTGAATTGATATCACGCGCCCGGCAAGAGGACGCTGCACGAGCACATCGCAGAGCCGGTCAAGTGCCTGTATTTGCAGCGACTCGCTTCCGGCAAAGCGCTCGGAAAAGTCGAGTCCGACTTCGCCGATGTGGCGCTCTTGGGCGGCAACTTCGCAAAGCAGATCGACTTCGGTAGAACCACAGCGGCCGTCGGCGAGCCACCAGGGGTGAAGCCCAATGCCGGCGATGATGCCTGGTTGGCGACGGGCACGCTCGTTTGCGGCCGAAAAGTCGCGTGGATCGACGCCGCAATCAAATAGACCCAAGCCCAGTGCCGTCGCCTCATCGGCAACGGCGTCCGGGTGAGCCATTAAATCAAGATGGCAGTGTGCATCAATTAACTGGGGCCCCATCTCGGCGCGCTCCACTAGTCTAGGCGCTGGCCATCGGCGCGCACGCGTTCGGTACCACGCCCACTGATCTGGCGGATAACCTCGCCGGCGATCATCTGGCCCATGATGGGCGGCATAAAGCTGGCGGTGCCCAACTCGGTACGCTCGTGGATATTGGACGGGTCGCGGGGTTGGGTCTTAACCGATTCCTCGCAGCTAAACAGCACGTGCAGGCTCTTGATTCCGCGCTTCTTGCATTCTTTGCGCATGATGCGGCTCATGGGGTCACGTACCGTATCGAAGATGTCGGCAAAGCGGAGGCACTCGGGATGGAGCTTGTTGGCCCCGCCCATGGAGCTAACCAAACGGATGTCGTGGTCCTGAGCATATTTGGCAATGGTGAGCTTGGCCGAGATGGTGTCGATGGCGTCGACGACGTAGTCGAGCTTGCCGTCCGTCTGCTCCAAAACGCTCGCAAAGAACTCGTCGATGTTATCGCTCAACAGGTATTCAGTTCGCTTGATGACGGTGGCGGCAGGATTGATATCGTGGATCATGGCCTCCATCACGTCAACCTTGCGCTTGCCGACGGTGCTGTGAAAGGCGATGGCCTGGCGATTGATATTGCTGGGTGCGATGATGTCCTTATCCAGAATGACGAAATGTCCGATGCCGCCGCGGGCGAGTGCCTCGCAGCAGTTGGAGCCCACGCCTCCGCAGCCGAGCACCAGTACCGTAGCATCGGCGAGCTTGTCGAGTGCCTCGCGGCCCATGATGATTTCGAGCTTGGTATCGCGCGTCTCGACGAGAGCAGTAGCGTTTTCGGTCATAGACATCCTCCGATGGGGAAGCGAATCGTGTTTTAGCTATCGTCATTATAGGTATTATCGCGATTTCATTTGAGCCCTTGGGGTTTGTTGAAATGGGATCGGGATTCGCATAAGATTGAAGCAGATGGCACCCGTTGCAGCGGGTTGGCCAACTCCGAAACACGTTTATGGCGTGAGAAGTGGCCGTCTTCGCATTACGCGGGGGCGGCTATTTCATTCGACCTCCAATGTGGATGCCGAGCTCCACAGCCGCGATTACAAGCAATAACAACGTCAGGAC
>JAXKGH010000182.1:0-9503 GCA_036550475.1 Collinsella sp.
ATAGACAGCGCCCCTGTAAAGGCGGCATGCTCCCTACGCCAGCATTAACTGACAGGTTCAAAGGATTGGGCCCCATGCCCTCTCAGCCTTGTGGTTTGCACCGCCGGCACTCCCGCATCGAATCTGTTGTTCCCTATACTAGCGCACCTGCCAAAAAGGGACAGGTTTATTTTGGCAGGTGGCAACAGGGGCGCTGTATTTTCCCAGATAAAACCTGCCAAAATAAACCTGTCCCTTATTGGTAGGTCGTTACAATGGTTACGGTGAAAATGACGGGGGACTCTATGATCAAACTTGTGCTAACCGATATGGACGATACGCTGATTCCAGCCGGGCATGACGGCGCCAGCGACTACGCCATTGAGGGTATTCATGCCATGCAGGCGGTGGGTCTGCACTTTGGTCCGGTTTCGGGTCGTCAGCCGTCCGCGATGGGCTGGATGTTCCGCAATCGCTCCGAGTGCTTCTCGACCGGTGCGTTTTGCAACGGCCAGGTGATGTTTGTCGATGGCGAAGTAGTCGCTTCGCGCGCAATCGATAACGATGTCCTTATGCGCTTAGCCGATTATTTTGAACAGGAGACCGACGATACGTATTTGAAGGTCTACCGTCTGGGCGATGACTTTTGGAATAACGATGCCTATTGCGTGACAAGCGATCCCGAGCGTGTGCGTCGCGCCATGAAGTCAGGCGGCAACGCGTGGCTCAAAGGCGAAGAGGCTCCCTGTTGTCCTGTCGTTGACGATGCCCCGGTATACAAGGCGAATATCTGGAGTGCCCGTTCGCGCGAGGAGCTCGCCGAGCTGCGCGAGCGTGTTGCCGCTGAGGTGCCGGAGCTCTCGCTCGTGTTTCCCAACAACCGCGTGCGCCTGTTCGACGTTCTTCCGACCGACTGGGACAAGGGCTGCGCTGCGCTGGAGCTGGCGCGTGCTTTGGGCCTGACGCCCGACGAGGTGGCCGTATTCGGCGATTCCGATAACGATTTGCCCATGATCGATGCCGTTCCCAACTCCGTTGCAGTCGCCAATGCCAACGAGGCCGTCACGGCTGCCGCACGCTGGCATATCGGCGCTGCGGCAGATGATGCGGTTGCCGGGGCTCTGCATCAGATTGTCGCCTGCGCCGCGACGGGGGAGATGCCGTCGTTTATGAGCCAAATGGACACGGCGGGTTTCGACGTCACAAACGTCTAGGGAGAAAGCCATGAAGCTTCAGCAACTCAGATATGTTGTCAAAGTTGCCGAATGCGGCAGCATCACCGAGGCCTCGCGCCGGCTCTTTGTGTCGCAGCCTTCGATTACCGCGTCGATCCGCGATCTCGAAAACGAGATGGGTGTGCATATCTTTGAGCGCACCAACAAGGGTGTCATTGTGTCCGAGGAGGGCGAGACCTTCTTGGGCTATGCGCGCCAGGTACTCGACCAGGCCGACCTGCTCGAGGGCAAGTACAAGGGCGCATCCGAGCAGGTGCCGCACTTTAGTGTGAGCTGCCAGCATTATTCCTTTGCCGTCAACGCGTTTGTCGACGTGATCCGCGAGTTCGATGCCGCGCGCTACGACTTTACCCTGCGCGAGGAGCAGACCCACGAAATTATCGAGGATGTCGCGCATATGAAAAGCGAACTCGGCATCCTGTATCTGTCGGAGCACAATCGCGAGGTCATCGAGCGCATGCTTGCCGCCAACGAGCTCGTATTCGAGGGGCTCTTCTGCGCCACACCGCATGTCTTCGTGTGCGCCGACCATCCGCTGGCGGGCCGCTCGAGCGTGACGCTTGAGGACTTGGAAGACTACCCGTTCCTGTCCTACGAGCAGGGCAGCTATAACTCGTTTTACTATTCCGAGGAACTGACCTCGACCTTTGAGCGCCGCAAGAACATCCGCGTGCGCGACCGTGCGACGTTGTTCAACCTGGCCATGGGTCTCAACGGCTACACGGTGTGTTCGGGCGTGATCAGCCACGAGCTCAACGGGCCGGGTATTATCTCGATTCCGCTCGACGTGGACGAGTACATGGAGATTGGCATCATCACGCGCAAGAACACGACGCTCACGCGCTACGGTCGGGCCTATATCGACGCGATTCGTCAGCATATCTAGGCTGCTGTGCTCCGCACGGTTCAAGTCTCTTTATGACAGTCCAGACTGATATAGGAAGCATCTATATCAAACTGTTATAAACGTATATTTTACGATGACCATATGAGCGCTCATACTCTGTCCCAGTAAAGCAACCAATGCAAAGGGAGATATCTATGAGCACTTCGATTCAACCGAACGCGCCGTTTCGCGCCGATATCGTCGGCAGCTTTCTTCGTCCGCAGGCTGTAAAGGACGCCCGTGCTGCCTATGTCGCGGGTAAACTCGACGCTTCCGGCCTTAAGGCCGTCGAGGACGAGGCCATCCGCGACTTAGTGGCCAAGCAGAAGGCTGCCGGCTTGCAGGTGATTACCGATGGCGAGTTCCGCCGCAGCTACTGGCACCTCGATTTTATGTGGGGACTCAACGGCATTGAGCGCCGTACCTCACGCACGGGTTATATGTTCCATGACGAGGAGACGACGGCCGACACCGCTGTGGTTACCGGTCCCATTAGCGGCGAGAATCACCCGTTCGTCGAGCATTTTAAGTTCGTCAAGGCGCTTGAGGGAGAGGGCCACGTTGCACGCCAGACCATCCCGGCGCCTATCCAGACGTTCTCTGAGGTTACGCTCGATCGCTGCGACGGCCAGCAGGAGAGCCTGCGTGCCGTCTATAAGACCGACGAGGAACTTGCCGACGCCATTGCAGCCGCTTATCGCACGGTGATCGCCGACCTGTACGCAGCAGGCTGCCGCAACATCCAGTTTGATGACTGCACCTGGGGCATCTACTGCGATACCGATTTTGTCGCCAAAACCGGCATGAGCCCGGTCGACCTGCAAAAGGTAAGCGAGCTGGGCGTGGCGCTCAACAACGCTGCCATCGAGGGCAAGCCCGACGATCTGGTTATCAACACGCACGTGTGCCGCGGCAACTACCACTCCACCTACGCTTTTGAAGGCGGCTACGACCCTATCGCTCCGTATCTGTTCGCACATGAGAACGTCGATGCGTTCTATCTGGAGTTCGACACACCCCGCGCCGGCGGTTTTGAGCCGCTCAAGTACGTTGACCCGGGCAAGAAGGTCGTGTTGGGCTTGGTAACCACCAAGGCGGCTGAGCTTGAGGACGAAGACGTTATCGTCGAACGTATCCATGAGGCCGCAAAGTACGTGCCGCTCGAGAACCTGTACCTGTCGCCCCAGTGCGGCTTTGCCAGCTGCGAGATTGGCAACAAGCTGACCGAGGACGAACAGTGGGCAAAGATCGCGCTGGTCAAGCGCATTGCTGAGCGCGTTTGGAAGTAACGTTACCGTTTGCAGGTGACGGCGCGCGCGAGACATGGCGTATCACGTACAATGGTTCGGATCGTATCGTTCGGGCAGGTTATCTGATATGCCTGATCGCCCTTCCATCATGAAAGGACTTCCATGTCCCAATCCTCGACGCCCGCCGTCACCGATGCCATCTACGATGCATCGTCGCTCGGCCGCCCGCGCATGTTTGTGTTGGGTTTGCAACACATGTTTGCGATGTTCGGAGCCACGGTGCTCGTGCCCGTGCTCACCGGCCTTTCCGTTTCGGCGACGCTTCTGTTCGCCGGCATCGGCACGCTGCTGTTCCACTTCCTGTCGCGCGGTAAGGTGCCGGCATTTTTGGGCTCATCGTTTGCCTTTATTGCCGGTTATGCCGCAATCGCGCCCAACGGAGAGACCGAGCTTTTGCCCTACGCCTGCCTGGGCGTAGCCTGCGCCGGCCTGCTCTATCCGGTGCTGGCGGCCCTGTTCCGTGCCTTTGGCGCCAAGCGCGTTATGCGTTTCTTCCCGCCGGTGGTGACCGGCCCCATCGTCATTTCCATCGGCCTGATCTTGGCAAGCTCTGCCATTGCCAACTGCCAGACCAACTGGCTTGTCGCCGTCATCGCTGTGGCCGTGATCGTCGTCTGCAATATTTGGGGCCGCGGCATGGTCAAGATCGTGCCGATTTTGCTGGGCGTTGTGGTGAGCTATGCCGTTGCGGCCGCGTTGGGCGAGGTCGACTTCTCTGGCGTCGCAGCCGCCCCCTGGGTCGGTCTGCCCATCGTGTGGGGCAACACCGTGTTTGCGCTCTTTGGCCCGCAGTTCGATAGCGGTCTTGCCACGACGGCCATCATCACCATCATGCCGCTGGCCTTTGCGACCATGATTGAGCACATTGGCGATATCTCCGCCATTGGCTCTACCTGCGAACGCAATTACATTGCCGATCCCGGTCTGCACCGTACCCTACTCGGCGATGGCCTGGCGACCATCTTGGCGTCGCTCTTTGGCGCTCCGGCCAACACCACGTATGGCGAGAACACCGGCGTGCTTGCGCTTACGCGCGTGTTCGACCCGCGTGTGATTCGCATTGCCGCCTGCTGCGCCATTGTGCTTTCGTTCTGCCCCAAGTTTGCTGCGGTGATTGCCGCCATGCCGGCGTGCGTTATCGGCGGTGTGTCGCTCGTGCTCTACGGCATGATCAGCGCCGTTGGCGTGCGTAACCTCATCGAGAATCAGGTTGATTTCCAGAACAACCGCAACGTGCTGGTGGCGGCTCTGGTGCTCGTGCTTTCGCTCGGCATTGCCTACAGTACCGCCGGTGCCATCGTGCTGGAGCTGGGCGGCGTGACGATTTCGCTTTCGGGCCTTGCCGTGGGCTCGCTGGCGGGCATTGTGCTCAACGCCATCCTGCCCGGTAATGACTTTGAGTTCGATACTTCCGAGCTTGAGGAGACTGCTGAATAGCAGCTGCGTTCAGCCAAATTAAAAATGGCGTCCATGCGTATGTACGCGTGGACGCCATTTTTAATGCGTCAGTATCCAGTGGATGCCGCGCGCCATGCGCAGGTCAGTTTGGGCAAAGTGGTTGCCGGGGTTGAGCTCCAGCGTTGTTGGAATGTCACGCTCTATAAACAGCTCTTCCATCGCGTGCGTATCGTCGAGTACGTGCCGCATCATGCGGTTGGGCGTCTTGGTTTCCTTTTTACCGAGCGACAGATAGGCGGCGTCGGGCGTGGCTGTCATCGTGCGCTCGCGCGCGTAGTCGATAAAGCCGGGGAACCACAGCGACCCCGATGCACTTGCCGCGCGCTCAAAGACATCTGTTTGCCAAAGTGCCCACAGTGAAAAAAGACCCGCCAACGAGTAGCCGGCAATGCCGCGCCAGGTGGGCGGGCAGGGAAGTGATGATTCGGCCTCTGGGATTATCTGATTCAGCAGCTCATCGAGAAACTCAGACGCCTGTCCGCCAAAGGGCTCGGCATCTCGTATAGTTCCGTCGCATTCCCAGGGGCTCAGCTCGCGATTCCAATCGAGTCCTCCAATGGCGGCAAGGGTGAAGGGCGGGCAGTCGAGCTCTCGGCAGCGCTCGTAGACTTCACTACCGTCGCCCATAACCACGGGAAGGTAGATGACGGGCGCGCCTTCCACACACTCTGAATAAACGGTTATCTGCTTATGATGCGCTTCCAAGGCAGGCTTCTCTCGGTGTTGTGATATTGACAGCCTCAATTGTCGCACGCTGGCGCGGGGGCAGACGCTAAAAGAAAGGCGCGGAGCCGCTCGATGCGACTCCGCGCCTTGATGTTCTGCTTTAGCAGACTATGCCGTTACGCCACGAAGAAGTAGACGAGGAAGGCAAGGGCTGCGATCCACATGAGCGGCTTGATCTTGGAGGCCTCGCCCTTAAAGAGCGCGACGATCACGTAGGCGATAAAGCCCAGGCCAATGCCGGCAGAGATGGAGTAGGTGAAGGGCACGCCGGCGACGATCATGAACGCCGGGAAACCCTGCGACACGTCGGACCAGTCGATCTCGGAGGCTTCGCTCATCATGAGGTAGCCGACGTAGACCAGAGCACCGCAGGTGGCGGCGCTGGAAACGATGGTGACGATGGGGGAGAAGAACGCGGCGAGAATGAACAGCACGCCGGTGGTGACGGAGGTGAGGCCCGTGCGGCCACCGTCGGCGGCGCCGGAAGTGGACTCGACGAAGGTGGTGATGGAGGAGACGCCCATGAAACCGCCCACAGCAGCGGCGGCGGAGTCGACGATCAGGATCTCCTTGATATTCTCGACGTTGCCGTCGTCGGTGAGGAACTCGCCCTGCTTGGCCACGGCCATCGCGGTGCCCATGGTGTCGAAGAAGTCACTCATGAGCAGCGAGAACGAGATGACGAGGAGCGTGGGGTCGGTAAGGACCTTGACGATGGCGGGCACGCCGCCGGCGTCGGCGATGGGGCCACCGATGCTCGAGAAGTCGAGCGGGGCGATGATACCGGTCGGAGCATGGGTCACACCTAGGGGGATACCGGCGATGACGGCGACGACGATGCCGATGAGCAGCGAGCCGGGGACGTTGCGGCAGGCGAGGGCGACTGTCACCAGGATGGAGATGATGCCGACGATGAAGGTGGGGGAGGTGATGTCGCCCAGACCGACGAGTGTACCGGCGCCAGCGGTGATAATGCCGGCATCGCACAGGCCAATCATGGCGATGAACAGGCCCAGACCCACCGAGATGGCGTGACGCAGGACAACCGGGATGGCGTCCATGATGGCCTCGCGCAGGCCACAAAGCACGAGCAGCAAGATGACGATACCCTCGAGGAAGATGACGCTCATGGCCACGTGCCAGTCACCGCCGCAGACGGTGGTGGTGATTCCAGCGATCATCGCGTTGACGCCTAAGCCCGACGCGCAGGCGAGCGGGCGGTTAGCGAAGATGCCCATGCAGATGGTCATGATGCCAGCGCCCAGACAGGTGGCGCAGGCGAGCGCTCCCGCATCGATGCCAGCGCCCGAGAGCACTGCGGGGTTGACGGCGATGATGTAGGCCATCGCCAGGAATGTTGTCAGTCCAGCGCGAAGTTCGGTCCCGATTGTGGACTTGCGCTCACTGACGTGAAATAGTTCGTCCATGCATACCCTTTCCTTGTTCGGCCCCGAGTTTAGGCCGATTGACACGAACTCACCCACTATAGCCCCTTTACGACGCTGTTGTTCCTCGCATGTTGATGTTCGGCGCTTTGTAGCAGACGGACGGTATTTTTCGCATGAAAATGTGTGGGTACCGTATACTTAAGCGGTTACAACGACCCCTATGGAGGAACGTATGATTAAAGAGCTTTGCCACGACGAGGCTATCCTGTCCCAGCGTTGCGAGGTTGCGACCGTCGAGGACGAGTCGGTTGCTCAGGACCTGATCGATACCATCAAGTCGCTCGACGATGCCGGCTGCCTTGCCGCTAACCAGATTGGCGTTACCAAGAAGGTCTGCGTCTACCTGGACGACGCCGGCGAGCCCCACGTGCTCTACAACCCCCGTCTGGTGTTTGGCCTGGGTGCCAGCAAGATGGAGGAGAGCTGCCTGACGCACGAGGAGGTCACCAAGTCCACGCGCTATATCAAGTGCAAGGTCGCTTATGACGTGATCGTCGACGGCAAGATGCGCGAGCGCAAGCAGGACTTTGTGGGCTTCGAGGCGCAGATGATTCAACACATGATTGACCACTGTCTTGGAAAGTTGGTCTAAGGGGACCAAAGCACCGCACTTCGTCTCTTTTGGCCCGGGCATGACATTGTTGTCATGTCCGGGCTTTTGTGTTTAGCGCCTTTTTGTTTGGAGACAATGAAATTAGCAAGAACGTAAAGCTAGGAGGCGCTATGTGTACGAGTATTCGATTTACCGATAATTCTGGCCACATGTATCTGGGCCGCAATCTCGACTGGAGCTTTGACTACGGCCAACAGGTTCGCGTGATGCCGCGCGGGTTTCACATTCCGTATTCGTTTATCGACGACGCGACAGCGGCACACGCGGTGATCGGTATGTGCATCGATTACAAGAACTACCCTATGTTCTTCGATTGCGGCAACGATGCAGGCCTTGCCGTGGCGGGTCTCAATTTCCCGGGTTATGCCGAGTATGCCGAGGACCCTGTCGACGGCAAGACCAATATCGCGGCCTATGAGTTTCCCCTGTGGGTGGCAGCGACGTTCTCGACGGTCGATGAGGTCGAGGCTGCGCTGCGCGATACGGTGATTGTCGCCAAATCTGCCGGAGAGGGGCTGGGCGTGTCGCTGCTCCATTGGATTATCGGCGACGGCCAGCGTAGCATCGTGGTCGAGATGATGGCTGACGGCCTGCATGTATACGGCGATCCGGTCGACACCCTCGCCAATCAGCCCACCTTCCCGTGGCACATGGAAAACCTCCGCACCTATATCACCGCCACAAGCGATTTTCCGCAGACGGCGACATGGCGTGGCGCCGAGCTTAAGCCCTATGGAGCCGGTGCCGGCATGCGCGGCATTCCGGGCGATTGCTATTCGCCGAGCCGTTTTGTAAAGGCGGCGTACCTCAATGCCAATTACCCACAAAAGGAGAGCGAGACCGAAAACGTCGTTCGCATGTTCCGCTCGCTCGAGGGCGTGGTGATGATCGAGGGAGCGTCCAGGATGGGCGATGGCAAGTTCGAGAAGACTATCTACACCGGATGCTTTAGCGCGCGCACGGGCAATTATTACTACGCGATGTATGGGGATCCGTCGATTCGCTACGTGAGCCTGATGGATGCCGAGGGCGCGAGCTCCGATAGGCTCGTGGTTCCCGAGCCGCGCCGTTCGTAGCCGCTAGCTTTACTGCAATGCAAAGCGGCCCTGCGTCTCTCGTGAGGTGCAGGGCCGCTGTCGTTGATTTGTGACGTCACTAGAAGTTGACGTCGTTGAGTTGTTCGTTCTCGAGGCCGTCGAGCTGTTGCTGTTCGGGCGTATCGGCGACGCTCTCGAGCAACTCGGTGGGATCGACGTTCATGTCCTTACCGGCTTCGTTGCCGTTGACCAAGTCGTCCGAGAAGATGTCGACTTCCATTTCCTCGGCCTCTTCGATCTGAACCTCGAGCGGCACCTGGGTGCGCACGAGCTTAACGGCCGGACGCATGCGGGCAAACAGCGGTACGTACTCAATGATGATGGCCGAGTTCTCGAGACCGTACCAGCGTGCCGGGCTTCCGCAGGCGCGGCGGACGGCGTACTTGATGGCCATCACGCGGTGGTCATTGCGGTTGATGTCCGTTTCGGGGGCAAGCATCTTGCGCAGCATACAAAAGCGGAAATCGCCCACGTTGCCGCGCGTCTCGTAGATGGAGTAGGTGTGATGTTGCGGCGGCAGCTCGCCCGATGCCATCAAGTCGCCGACGATCTGACGCAGATAGGCGTTGACGCGCTGGTTGACCTTAAAGCCCAGGTCCAGGCGCACGCGGAACAAAAAGTCCGTGCCAAAGGTCTCGACGGAATACTCGTGCGTATAGGGTTCGTCGGTAACGTGCACGTTGATGAACCAATATGCCTTGGCGCGCTTGGGGTGCTTGTCCAGGATGGAATAGAGCACGTCGCGGTCGAG
>JAXKGH010000183.1:0-3085 GCA_036550475.1 Collinsella sp.
ACGGGATGTTTGTGCAGCCCATACACGGCAAGGGCGTGCGCGTTATTTGGCTTAAGGGCGAAACCGACATGTTGGGCGCACTCGAAGAGGTTGAGTCGTTTGGCGAGTTTGCAAAGCGCAACAATGCCGTTGCATCGACGGTCGTTAAGTCCTTTGAACATTTGATTTGCACCGAGCAGCTCTCTTGTCGCCTGGGCTTTAGGGTGGGCGAGGAGCTTATTCGCGTAGTGCGTGTCCGAAGCCTCAACGGCAACGCGCGCCAAGTGGACCATGGCTATTTTTTGGCGTCGATCGCCAAGGGCCTGACTCCCGAGATCGCGGCAGATTCTATTTACGGCTATCTGGAGCACAAGCGCGGTGTCAAAGTGATGGCGAGCCGTCGTACGGTGAGTGTCGAGCTCGCCAACGATGAGGACTGCAGCTATCTTGACCTCGGCAAATACAACTGCGTTGCCGTCATGGAGAGTCAGTCGTACACCTCGGATGGCATCTTGTTTGAGGTGACGCACACTCGCACACACCCCGAGATCTTCCATTACCGCGTCAATTCCAAGCGATAGCCGGCTAGCTCGCAGCCTGACGAGACTCATGGCCTCAAAGAGAAAACGCCCGGTCAAACCGACGGTACATCGGCTTGACCGGGCGTTTTCTCTGCATTAGATAACAAATAATTGTTTATACAAAACTTGTCAAGTATCAAGTTGAAATTACCGTTCACCGAAGTTTTTCTACCGCTCTAGTAATACTTGTTCAAACAACTAGCCAAATGGCGTATCGTTCAAATCAGCAAAAGGGGCAAAGTCCCCGAGCCAATCTCCGAAGGCGGCGGCAAAGGGTGCCGCCACGGTGTGAAAGGGTGGATTGTAATGAAGAACGAAATGAGCAGAAGGCAGTTCCTGGGCTTTGCTGGTTCCGCGGCTGCAGTTCTTGGTCTGGGCCTCGTGGGTTGCGGTGGTTCTGCCGGCTCCGGCTCCTCTGCTTCTGGTGACGCTGCCGAGGTCTACTTCCTCCAATTCAAGCCCGAGGTCGACAAGGAGTGGAAGGAGATCGCCAAGGCCTATAAGAAGGAGAAGGGCGTCGAGGTCAAGATCGTGACCGCCGCCTCCAACACCTACGAGGAGAAGCTCAAGTCCGAGATGTCCAAGAGCTCCGCTCCGACCCTGTTCCAGGTCAACGGCCCCACCGGTCTTAAGAACTGGAAGGATTACTGCGCCGACCTGTCCGATACCAAGCTCCGCGGTGAGCTCATTGACGACTCCCTGGCTCTGCAGTCCGACGGCAAGGATGTGTGCATCGACTGGGTCCAGGAGAGCTTCGGCATCATCTACAACAAGCAGCTGCTCGAGAAGGCTGGCTACAAGGCCGAGGACATCAACTCCTTCGACAAGCTGAAGGCTTGTGCCGACGACATCCAGGCCCGCAAGGACGAGCTTGGTGTTGAGGGTGCCTTTACTTCCGCCGGCATGGACGACTCCTCCAGCTGGCGCTACACCACCCACCTTGCCAACATGCCGCTCTACTACGAGTTTGAGAAGGAGCACAACCAGGAGGACGACGAGATCAAGGGTGAGTTCCTCGACAACTACAAGCAGATCTTCGACCTGTACATCACCGACTCCACCTGCGATCCTTCGCAGCTTGCTTCCAAGACCGGCGACGACGCCACCAACGAGTTCGCAACCGGCAAGGCCGTCTTCTACCAGAACGGCTCTTGGGCCTACTCTGACCTCGTCAAGGCCGGCATGACCGACGATCAGATTGGCATGATGCCGATCTACATCGGTGTTGACGGCGAGGAGAACCAGGGCCTGTGCTCCGGCGGCGAGAACTACTGGTGCGTCAGTTCCCAGGCTTCCGAGGATGCCCAGAAGGCCACCGAGGACTTCATGTATTGGTGCGTCACCGCTGACACCCCGACCAGCATCATCGCCGACAAGATGGGCCTGACCGCTCCGTTCAAGAGCGCCAAGGAGACCACCAACGTCTTCTCGCAGCAGGCCGTTGCCATGGCCAAGGACGGCAAGAAGACCGTCGCTTGGGACTTCGTCTACATTCCCTCCGAGGAGTGGAAGAAGAACCTCAAGCAGGCTCTGATTGCCTACGCTGCCGATAACAGCAAGTGGGACGGCGTCAAGAACGCCTTCGTCGATGGCTGGAAGACCGAGAAGGCCGCTTCCGAGTAAGCAGTTGCTGCCCAAGCTATCTGATTAGCGACAGGGGGCGGGCAGACGTTGGTTTGCCCGCCCCCTGCATATTGAAAGGACCCTTTTATGGGCAAAGCACTCAAGCGCTGGTGGCCGCTCTTTATGCTGCCCACGTGCCTGGCGTTTATGATCGGGTTCGTGATCCCTTTTATCCAGGGCTTCTATCTCTCGTTCTGCCAGTTTATTACCATCAACAACACGCACTTTGTCGGTATCGAGAACTACGTGCGCGCACTGTCCGATCCGCAGTTTGCCACGTCGTTCTTCTTTACCGTGGCGTTTGCCTTCCTGTCGACGGTGCTCATCAACGTGATCGCCCTGGCCATTGCGCAGGCGCTCACCCGCAAGGCGCTCAAAGGCACCAACATCTTCCGTACGATCTTCTTTATGCCTAACCTGATCGGCGGCATCGTGCTGGGCTACATTTGGCAGATTCTGATCAACTGCCTGCTCTCCAACGTGGGCGCCCAGCTCATCGCTCTTAACTCTGCTGCTGGCTTCTGGGGCCTTATCATCCTGACCCTGTGGCAGCAGGTCGGCTACATGATGATCATCTACATCGCTGGTCTGCAGTCCATTCCGTCCGACTACATCGAGGCCGCCAAGGTCGACGGCGCTACGGCATGGCAGACGTTTTGGAAGGTTAAGATCCCTAACCTGATGCCGACCATCACCATCTGCCTGTTCCTGTCCATCACCAACGGCTTTAAGCTGTTCGACCAGAACCTCGCCCTTACCGGCGGCGCCCCCGCGCACTCCACCGAGATGCTCGCCCTGAACATCTACAACACGTTCTATTCGCGTGCCGGTATCGCATGGCAGGGCATTGGTCAGGCCAAGGCGGTTATCTTCTGCATCCTGGTCGTGGCCATCTCCATGAT
>JAXKGH010000020.1:0-18865 GCA_036550475.1 Collinsella sp.
CCCCTTCGACTCGAATTCTTGACGGCCTGAACAATCGTCAATATCGGTCGGAGGGGTGGCTTTGTAAAGCCGTTTGTCTCCACCCGCGTAGCGGGTGGTTTAAAGCTGGCCGCTGCGCGGCCAGCGGACTAAAGTCTTGAATGAAAGGGCGCAGACCTTATGGTCGCGCCCTTGAAATTAAACGTCAGATTGCCGCGTGTACGGGTTTGCAGCGTCGAGCCGTTACGCGGTTTGGTAAAACCGCGTAACAAATTACGCAAGTTTGGCGCCGACGATCTTTGCCGCGGCAGGCTTATCGAAATTGCCACCGGTGGCCTTGCCGAGTGCTCCCATGACCTGGCCCATCTGCTTCTTGGACGTGGCGCCCAGCTCAGCGATGACCTGCTCGATCAGAGCCTCGAGCTCCTCGCCCGAAACCTGCGCGGGCAGCAGGCTCTCCAGGATCTTGACCTGCTCGGTCAGGTTGTCGGTACGCTCCTGGTCGGTACCGGCCTTAATGGACATCTCCAGCGTCTCGCTCGTCTGCTTAATCAGACGCTTGATCATGCTGTTGACGTCTTCCTCGGTCACGTCGCGGCGCTCGTTAACCTCGATATTCTTCACCTCGGCCTTGACCTGGCGAATGATAGACAGGCGAACCTTGTCCTTGGCCTTCATGGCCGCAATCATTTCCTTCTGCAGTTCTTCGTTGGTCATCTGCAAATCCTCCTCAATAGTGCGGTCGGCACTCGCACGAGCGCCGCCCCATGATTACTTAGTCGTCGACGAATCGTCGGTCGAACTCTTGGTGACGCCCTTCAGGCTGACGTTGTACGGTACGTCCTTGGGCATGGGGTTGACGGTGATGTCGGCGTCCTTCTTGTACTGTTCCAGCCACTCGCTGTATGCAGTGCTGGCCGCCTGCGTCTTCACCACGTTGGAAATATACTTCTTGATGTCCTTGGGTACCTGCTTGATGTCATCGACCTGGCTATCGACATGGAAGTAGTCGGTGCACTTGATGACGTGGTAACCGTACGTCGACTCGATCACGTCGCTCACATCGCCCTTGTTGAGTCCCTCGAGCGCCGCCTGGTAGCTGTCGACGAAGGTGGTGAGCTTGTCCCAGCCCACATCGCCCTTCTTCTCCTTGGAGCCGGTGTCATCGGAATACTGCTTCACGGCGTCCTCAAAGCTCAGTTCGCCGGAGTTGATTTTGTCCAGGCACTCCTGCGCCTTGGCCTTGGCGGCGGCCTTGTCCTCGTCAGATGCGTCGGAATCAACCTTGATCAGGATGTTCGACGAGCGGCGGGCATCGTTGTAGTTAGACAGGTTCTCGTTGATGTAATCGACGATCTCACTGTCCTTGGGCTTACTGGTGGGCGCCACGGCGTCCTTAAGCTTTTGCTGTGCCAGGTTCTCCTTGAGCGAGTCCTTGTAGGTGTCCTCGGTATAGCCGTAGGTCTTAAGGGTCTTCTTAAAGGCCTTGGCACCGCCCGCGCTCTTGCACGCGTCCTTCCATGCCTTCTCGACCTCCTCGTCCGACACCGTCACGCCGTTTTCCTTCTGCGCCTGCTGGAGCAGAATCTGCTGCGTGTAGGAATCGATGAGCTGCTTGCGGTACTTTTTGGGCGTCAGGTCGTTGTCGACCAGATACTGCGCCCAGTCCTTGTCCTTGGTGTAACCGTAGGACGTGCGCATGCTCATGATCTGCTTGGTCACGGTGTCCTCGGTGAGGTTGGTGCCGTTGATGGTGGCGGCGACACCGCCGGTAAGCTTGTAGCTCGAGGTATCCTCTGCCTGCGACATGAGACCGGAGCATGCCATGGCCGAGACGGAAAGCAGCATTGCCAGCACGCCGATAACCACCAGGACGATCTTGACGGTCTTAGACACGTACGTCTTGCGCTGCTTCTTACGAGAGCTGGAGGCAGCGCGAGCCTGCTGCTCGGGCGTCGGCGCGGCCTCGGAGTTCTTTTTCTTGTTTGCCATAGTTGGCCTTTCGCATCACGAATCGAACAAACGCCATTGTGTCACAACGCGGACCCCGCGACACACCTGGTGCATGGGGGACAGGTTAATCTGCACCATTTTGGTGCAAAGGGGGCTGTTCTGGCTGTCGGCAGTTAGGGACATTCCTTTTCTGCCGGCAGTTAGGAACAATCCCCAAGTGCCGGCCCTAAAAGTGGCGACGGATGGCGTCGACCATGCCCTGGCATATGGTCTGGCCGAGCACATCGGCTGCGGCATCGGCGTCCATAAAGATATTCATGAGCGCCTGCAGGGCCTCGACCTGGTCGCCCGGCTCGGCAATACCCAAATTGATGACGATCTGCGCCGGCACCGGAGCGCCCATGCTAGCCATAGCGTTAAATGTCACGGGCGCGGCGGGCTTCACCACCGCGATATAGGGCTTGGCCACAAACCCCGGATCGGTATGCGGAATGGCAATGTTTGCCGCCGGCATGGCAAGACCCGTGGGATAGGCATCCTCTCGCGTGCGAACGGCGTCGAGCCAACCGTCGGCAATGTAGCCACGTGATGCAAGCTCGCCCTCGAGCCGCGCAAACACCTCATCCGGCGTTGCACACTCCCAATCAAAAAACACCAGCTCAGGCGTAAACAGAGCTTCGTTATCCGCCATGTGCTCACCTCTCTCACCCAGTCACCTGCGACGTTCTTGAATGACTAGTCGTTAAAGACCGTCCCCGATGACTACCCAAAAACAAAAGGTGGCCACGCGCGCCTTGGCGCCAATGACCACCCTGACTACTCGGCTAAATTGTACTGTGCGCCGCTAGCCGCGAGGCGCGTCAATTGCGACCTTGCCGCTCTCCAGCACGTGGACGCGGCCGTCGGCGAGCATTTGCACGACCTCGGGATACAGCACGTGCTCAATCGCGTGGATGTGCTCCTCGAGCGTGTCGACATCCCAGCCCTCCTCAACAGCCAGCGCACGCTGGGCGATGATGGGACCGTTGTCGTAGATCTCGTTGGCAAAATGCACGGTCACGCCAGTTACCTTGACGCCGCGCGCAAAGGCATCGTCAATCGCATGCGCACCGGTAAAGCTCGGCAGCAGCGCCGGATGCAAGTTGACCACGCGGTTGGGAAACGCCGCCAGCAGCGGCGTGTGCACCATGCGCATGTAGCCGGCCATGACCACATACTCGCAGCCGCGTTCGAGCAGTTCGTGCGCGATGATCTCGTCGGCGGCGATGGGGTCGGCGTAGACATCCTTAGACAGCGTGAGCGTCTGGATGCCCGCGCGCTCAGCGCGCTGCAAACCCTTAGCCGAAGGACGGCTCGACACCACAAGCCCAATCGAAGCGTTGAGCTTGCCGGCGGCGATCAGATCGATCAGCGCCTGCAGGTTGGTACCCGAACCGCTGATGAGCACACCGATCTTGAGCGGCTCGGCCGTATCGGTGCCGGTCGGACGGGTGTAGGGCACAAAGCCCAGGCCCTCGGCGGCAGCCATCTGCTCGTTAGCGCTCATCGGAGTACACGACCTTACCGGAACCCTCGACGCACTCGCCCACGCGGAACGGCTTCTCGCCCAGCGCGACCAGGGCCTCGGTAACCGCAGCCTCGTCCTCGGGGGCGACGATCAGGCACAGGCCAACGCCCATGTTGAAGGTCTTGCATGCCTCGTTGGGCGCAAGCTCGGCCTGGCGCGACACATAGGTGATGACGGGCGGAACGTCCCAACCCATCTCGGCACCGTTGCGGGTGACCACGGCGTCGACGTCGTCGGCGAGCGCGCGGTTGAGGTTCTCGGTAATACCGCCGCCAGTGATGTGGGCGATGGCGTGCACCGGAGCGCCGCCGCGGAGCAGCTCAAGAACCGGCTTGACGTAGATGCGCGTGGGGGCCAGCAGAGCGTCTGCCAGCGATGCACCACCAAGCTCCTCGAGCGGGCGGCTCAGCTCCTCGGCCTTAGCGGCGGCCTCGGGCGTGCCCGGCTTAATACCGTCGACGCCGATGACCTTACGCACGAGCGAGTAGCCGTTGGAGTGCACACCGGTGGAAGGCAGGCCCAGAATCACGTCGCCGGGGCGGACGTTCGCGGGGTCGAGCATCTTGGGACGATCGACGACACCCACGGTAAAGCCGGCGAGGTCGTAGTCGGCAGGCGCCATGACGCCGGGGTGCTCGGCCATCTCGCCGCCCACGAGCGCGCAGCCCGCGAGCTTGCAGCCGTCGGCCACGCCCTTGATGATCTTTGCCATGTGCTCGGCCTCGATGTGGCCGATGGCAACGTAGTCCAGGAAGAACAGCGGCTCGGCGCCCGAAGCCAAAATGTCGTTGACGCACATGGCGACCAGGTCCTGGCCCACCGTCTCGTGACGGTCCATGATCTGAGCGAGCACGAGCTTGGTGCCCACGCCGTCGGTACCGCTAATCAGAATCGGGTCTTCCATATCCTTAAGCGCGGCGGCCGAGAACAGGCCACCGAAGCCACCGATGCCGCCGATGACCTCGGGACGGTTGGTGTCCTTGACCATCTGCTTAATAGCGTCGACGGCGCGGCCGCCCTCAGCGGTATCGACGCCGGCATCCTCATACGTCACATGCTTGCTGTCGCTCATCTGAGCCTTCCTCTCCCACTACCGTCCGCCGCGCGGGCGCCAAACGGTGCTCATAGTTGCGTTCATTTCGGCGTGTGCCATAACAGCACACGCCGTCATATCAACAAAACAGCAGGTAAAACCTACCAGAATAAACCTGTCCCTACATGGCAGGCTTTAGGCCTCGCCGTGCTCCTCTTCCCAGCTGCGGTCGTCGTATTTCTCGACCACGGCGTCGTCGTCAAAGTGCAGCGGCTTATCCAGGTTGCGGGGCTTAAAGCCCTCCATAAACTTATCGCGGCCAAAGCTCTCGGGAATCGCCACGGGGTAGCGGCCGGTAAAGCACGCATCGCAGTAGCCGCCCTTGGGCATGACCTTCAGCAGGCCCTCGACCGAAAGGAAAGCCAGCGAATCGGCGCCGATGTACTCGCAAATCTCGTCGACCGTCTTGTTGGCGCTAATAAGCTGCGACTGCACGTCGGTATCGATGCCGTAGAAGCACGGCCAGATGACCTCGGGCGAGTTGATGCGGATGTGAATCTCCTTGGCACCAGCGTTGCGCAGCATCTTGACGAGCTGCACCATGGTGGTGCCGCGCACGATGGAGTCGTCGATGACGACCAGGCGCTTGCCCTCGATGTTGTCGCGCAGCGGGTTGAGCTTCATGCGCACGCCCATGGCGCGCAACTCCTGCGTAGGCTCGATAAACGTACGGCCCACGTAACGGTTCTTGATGAGGCCCTCGCCAAAGGGAATACCGCTCTCGTGCGAATACCCCTCCGCGGGCGGCAGGCCGGAATCGGGCACGCCGATGACCAGGTCGGCCTCGACGGGCTCCTCATGTGCCAGCTGACGGCCCATGTCGTAACGGCAGGCATAGACGCTCTTGCCGTTCATGATGGAGTCGGGGCGGGCAAAGTATACCTGCTCAAAGATGCAGTTGGCGGGCTCTTCGGCTGCAGGCACGCCCTGCTCGGATACCAGACCCTCGGCGCTGATGCGCAAGATCTCGCCGGGACGGACGTCACGGACGTACTCGGCGCCCACAATGTCGAGCGCACAAGTCTCGGAGGCGACGACCCAGCCGCCGGCGCGGGTGACACGGGTGGTGGCGTCGACCGTCGCGGCGCCGTCCTGCGACGGCAGCTGCGAAACGGATGCGGCATCGGCCTGGTCCAGGCCCTCGTCCACCAGCTTGCCCAGCACGAGCGGGCGAATGCCGTGCGGATCGCGGAATGCGTAGAGCGCCTGCTCGTTGATGAGCGTCATGGCGTAGCCGCCGCGCACGAGCTCCATGGTCTTGCGAATGCCCTCGCGCAGATGGCCTGTACGCTGAGTAAAGTAGCCGATAAGCTTGGTCGCGACCTCGGAATCCGAATTGGAGAGGAACGGCACGCCCAGCTCGATCAGCTGGCGGCGCAGCTCGTCGGTGTTGACCAGAGTGCCGTTGTGAGCAAGCGCGATAATGACGCTGTTGATGGTGGAAAGATGCGGCTGCGAGGCTTCCCAGCTCTTGGCGCCGGCGGTGCCATAGCGCACGTGGCCCACGGCCAGCTGGCCGGAGAGCGTCGACAGGTCGGCGTTGGAGAACACACGGTCGAGCAGGCCCAGATCCTTGCGGACCATAACCGTGCCGCCGTCACCCACGGCGATTCCCGCCGATTCCTGGCCACGGTGTTGCAGCGCACGCAGGCCAAAGTACGTCAGTCGAGCCACATCGCAATCGGGTGCCCACACACCAAAAATGCCGCATTCCTCATGCAGCTGGTCGGAGTCCGGATCATACGTCGACATGGTCTTCACCTGTCCCGCGGCACGCTCGGCCGCGCGGATGGTTTCTTGAGACATGGCATCCCCTCAGAGCCTCGTTATTTGGCGTTACCTGCCCTATTATACGCACGGCAAGACAAGCACTCCCGCGCATGAACAGCGCTTTTTAAAAGCCCACCGAGCTTATAATCAGTTTTGCAGCCAAACATTTTATTGGGCAACCGCCTCGGGGCCGACGATTCCGCACGCTTTCGTTGCGACGCGTCTCGTCCACCGTTGGGGCTTGCATTGTTGCAATTGGGACGTTCGTCCTGTCTTTTAGCAGGTCGGCGGCGTATCCTTGTACCTACAGCAAAACGAGAAAGGTTATGTATGGATCGAAACGAACTCGACCCCAGCGTCCCCAGCGCCACGGAGGTCAAGAAGATCCCCCTCATCATTAAGGTGTATGCCGTCCTGTGCATCCTGTCCGGTGTTGGTACGCTCCCTTCGGTCGGCGCCTTTATGTGGCAGGTCATCACCGCACTCATCAACGGCAACGCCGCCGCCAAGCTCGGCGACAACACGCTCGTCGCGGTCGGCCTTATCGTCGCCGGCATCATGCTCTCGGCTGCCAGTGCTGTCATCTTGATCATCTTTGGCCTAGACCTCATCAAGAACCAGCGCCGCAACGCCGCTCGCCTGTCCTACATCCTTATCGCGTTTACCGTCGTCGAGCTTTTGGTCGACGTGATGCTCCAGGGTATCGGGCCCTTCTTGCTGCGCCCTGCCATCCAGCTCGGCATCCTCGTCGCGCTTTCGGCCACCGTCGACCCCACGCTGCGCCAAGAGCGCGAGCTGCAGCGCCGCCTGCAGGAAATGCTCGATCGCGACGCCGCCGCCGAGGGCATGCTCGGGCGCGATGAAACCGGCGAAGGCTACATCAAGCTCAACTACTTCAACCTGTTCTGGGTATTCTTTGTCTGCTGCATACTCGGCCTGATCGCCGAGGACATCTGGCACATGACGGTCGACGACCCGGGCGTCTACCAGAACCGCGCCGGCATGCTGTTTGGCCCCTTCAGCCCCATCTACGGATTTGGCGCCGTGCTCATGACCATGGTGCTCAACCGCTTCTATAAAAAGAACCCCATCATTATCTTTTTGGTGAGTGCGCTGCTCGGTGCAAGCTTTGAGGTGTTCGTGGGCTGGTTTATGCAGACCTCGTTTGGCGTGGTCTCGTGGAGCTACTCGCATATGAAGCTCTTTGGCATGCCCGATCCGCTCGCCGTCCTTACCGGCGGACGTACCTGCACGGGCTTCGCCTGCCTGTGGGGCCTGGGTGGCCTCATCTGGATCAAGCTGCTGCTGCCGAGGCTGCTCAAGCTTATCAACATGATTCCGTGGAAGAGCCGCTACTCCGCTACCGTCATCTTCACCATCATTATGCTGGTCGATGGCGTTATGACGCTGCAGTCGCTCGATTATTGGTATCAGCGCGTCAACGGCACGGAACCGGATATTCCCGTTGCGCAGTTCTACGGCAAGTACTTCGATAATGACTTTATGGAGAATCGCTTCCAGAGCATGACCATGAGCCCCAAGGATGCGACGCGCGTGTAGCGTCCACCGCGCCCAAAACGCAAAATGCCCGCCGGTATCACACGTACCGGCGGGCATTTTTATAAACGAGCCTTCTACCGACGCAAGCCTCTACGCCTCGCGCTCGACCTCACTCACGCATTCGTTCTTGATGGTGCCAACGAGCGCCTGCAGCGCATCGACCACGTGCGGGCGAATGTCCCCGCCGATGAGCACGAGCATGATGTCGTCACCTACGGCAAGCTCACCGCTTGCCAGCCACACGCGCACATAGCCGATACCCGGCATCGCACGCGTGGCCTCGATGGCGGCCTGCACCTTGCTGGCGTCATAGCCAAACACCATGCCGCCCACCCTGCGCCCGGGAGCTACGCCATCGGTTTCGATCCCGCGGACCTCGGACTTGGGCGTCGCGCGCACCACGCCGTTATGCGTCAGATACATACCGCACGCAGGTGCCGACGAATCGGCCTTGGCCTCGCGCAGCCAAGCATCAACCGAAGGCATCGTTTTGCCATTCTCGAGCATCATTTCCCCTTTCACCGTCATTGAGCAGCCCATTATCTATTCCTCGACCGGCGTGAGCACCATGACGGCACGCGTGTTGCTCAGCGATAACGAACGACAGGTAACAAGCGTTACGACCTTGGTTGCCGAAGCGGCACGATCGGTGGCATCGCTCGCCGCGGCAGAGGCACCGTCGAGCATCTCGGACAGATAGTTCTTGAGCCCGTCATCGCCCTCAAAATTGGGCGTGCGCGCCTTGGCATACGTGTCCTCAACGACTTTGGTCGCCAGCGGTCGCAGCTTATACGTAGCATCCCGTGTGATGTAATACACAAACTCAATGCTGTCGAACGTCGCCTGATCAGTGGTGTCCGAAATCAAGTTGAACATCGATCCGTCGTTCATATGGTGGCCGTAAATCGTGGTCTGCTGGTCGACCATTCCCGGCGCGGTGTCATCACTATCCAAGAAAATGGCACCGGACGCGTTAGATGTACCGTCAAACAGCGTGTTGAGGTACTTGGAGTTGTTATTGGTCTGTACCACGGGATAGTTGATGTTGGTTCCCGGCGCGTAAATCCAACCCACAACCTCGGGGTTTGTCTGAGCAAGCGCATCGAAGTCGATAATCGGCACGCCGCTGGCGTCCTGATCGCTTACATATTGCTTCTCGATTTTCTGATACGAATCGCTCGCCTGCTTATAGCCAATCTGGGCGTTGATAAAGATGGCGGCAGCGGCAACGATTAGGCCGATGCCAATAATGATGAGCAAGATGGGGATAACGGAGCGGCGCTTTTTGCGCGGCGGCTCGGTATAGCTCGACGGAGCAGCGCCCGACTGTTTCGCAGAACGCGATTCTTTCTTGGCCGTATCATATGACGAAGGGCGATACGCAGCCGGCGTATCCTGACGACGATGGGACGTCGGCGTCACGGGGCGCGGCGCGCGCGGCTGCTGAGGAGAGGATGTCCGACCCTGCTGTGCCGCATGGGCAGCACCCGGCTTCGACGGATCGGGAATCTGAGAAGCCTTGAATCGTTTTCCCTGATAGTCGGACATGGCTCTCCTTATACTGCGGTGAAACGGCGGAACGCCTAGGCGTCGGCCATCTCCTGCTTCATCTTCTCGATAACCTTGCGGTACTCGGGGTCGCAAGCGCCTAGAATCTGCGTGGCGTAGATGGCGGCGTTCTTGGCGCCGTTGATGGCAACGCAGGCCACAGGCACACCCGAAGGCATCTGCACCATCGACAGCAGCGAATCCATACCGCCCAGGTCACTCGTCTTCATAGGCACGCCGATAACCGGCAGCGGCGTGAAGGCAGCCACGACACCACCCAGGTGAGCGGCCTTGCCGGCGGCGGCAATAATCACTTTGATACCGCGATCGGAAGCAGTCGAGGCCCACTCATGGACCTTCGCCGGCGTGCGGTGTGCGCTCGCAATGACGAGCTCATAGGGCACGCCGAGCGCCTCGAGCTCGGCGGTGCAACCTTCCATAACGCCCAGATCGGACTTGGAGCCCATGATGATCCCGACAACCGGCTTCTGACCTGCCATAAACAAAGACCTCCTGTTGAGAGCGGCGACGCGGCGGATCCGCGACCCTTAACTACTGAGAGTAGTATAGCCGCTCCCGTCCCTGCGGTCTTTGTGGTGGCGGCTGAGCCTTTCCCTCGGGAACTGGGCTTCGCGAAGTTTCCCGAGGGAAAGGCTCAGCCGCCACCCTGCGACCTACCGGGGATTGCCATGACGTACGTTGGCTGATGAATTGGAAAGAAAGGTTAACGGAGGCTGAAAGGCAATTGGTCCAGAAAAAACCCTGACGAATCTAATTCGTCAGGGCCCTACCAACGCTCACTCGTCGTTCATCGTTAAAGCTAGATATTCTCTTCCGCCCATTTCTCGAAATCGAGTGTTCGTCTCTGAGCAGTTCGGTAGACTTCCATGTCTTCGCGAGCGCCTACCACTACGATGGCCATTTTTTCTTTAATTCTGATGAGACGGTACACGATTCGAATGCCACTTCCCCTGAGCTTGATTTTCATAAAGCCAGTCAAATCCGTACCCGCCTTGTTTCCAAGAGGCTTGCCAAATCCACCCTCGTTCTGCGGCAATGGGTTCGTTCTGATTTTTTCTATAGCCTTAAGGACAATCTTTCGTTGGGAGCCGTCCAGACGCTTAATATCCTTGAGAGCATCTGGGTAGAAAGCGACTTCGTACCCACTCATTCAAACTCGACCTCATCCATCTGATCGAGTTCGTCCTGGCTCACACCCAGCTCTTCCATAACATCAGACAGGGAAACAAGCGCATCGTCACCTGTCGCAGCCACTCTCTTAAGCGCCAACGTTAACAAGGCGAGGTCCTCCTCCGCTTGCTTCGCTTCCCTGTATTCATCGGGTGTCACAATCACAAATGCTGGCTTGTTGTGTTTGAGGACCACAACAGGATTGTCGTCCCCAACCTTCGAAAAGGCAGCCGAGCCCTTACCGTGGCTGAAATCGCTAATTGGAACAAGGTTGTCGAGCATCTGCAAGGCAGGCATACATACCTCCTAAAAATGAATTCTTTTTCGAATTCATTTTATCATTCTTTTTTGCTATATTGTGCCGCGCAACAGAAACAACCTTTTAGGATACGAATCCGAGCTTAGAATGACTGTTGGCCCTCGCACCGCCCTTGCCTCTTTTATTACGTCAAGTGGTATACAGCGAAGCAAAATGGCAATCTAAAGCACGCGGCATTCGCCTCGCATCGCTACAAAAAACAAACTGCTCCCCACCCACTCGGGCAAGGAGCAAGCCTCATTTTTATAATCAGACCGAGAACCACAAACGCAGAAACATAGGCGACTTCAGTCCCTTATCGCCGAGAGACGTTATTGTGCAGCCATTTCTTTAAGCTTCTCGGCCATCAACAAACACACGTCTTCCGATTGCGGGTACACGCCAAAATGATCGAAAAAACCATGGTCACACCCGGCATATTCGATGACCTCAACATCGATTCCTGAAGACCGTAATTTTGTAGCCCATTTTTCATCGGGGATACGAAGCGGATCGTATTCGGATGTCACGATAGTCACCGGGGAGAAATCAGTGCAGTCCTCAAGCATTAGCGCAGAAATCAACGGGTCATGAGGAGACATTTTTCCGTGTGCGCAAAGTTCGACCATCGGACCGTCCGAATCGCGAAGATGGTCGATGCGAAAACGCGCAACGTCCTCCTGATCGGCTATCGCAGGAAAATCCTCATATCCCTCGCCCTGTTCGCCCGCAAGGTCGACTTCAGGATAGATTTCGAAGGCATGGGCTACAGCTCCAGCACCCCTGAGCTGAACACACGCATTAGTAAGGCTTCCTCCCGCGGAGTCGCCGGCGACCATTATTTTATGAGGATCGATTCCGAGATCCGCGGCATGCTCGCGCACATAATCAAGAGCAAGAACGCAATCCTCGATCTGCCCCGGAAATGCCGTCTCCGGCGCCAAGCGGTATTCCGGATAAACCACCACTGCACCAGACTTTTCGGCGATGAACTCGAGCTGATGTTCAAATTGCAGAACATTCCCCGCCATAAACGCGCCGCCGTGCAGGTAAACAAGCGCCGGACTTGCCTCCTTATGATTTGGTGGCGTCCAGACGAATAAATCTATATAGCGATCGGCCGCCTCCATGAGGATCTCATCGCGCTGAACCTCACCATCGAGTAGGCGGTATGTCGGCTTATCCGGGCGATGACGCATTCCAATAAGGCTCGTCCAGCTCGGAGACATGCTAACATTCCGCATCTTCTTGCGGGATACCTCGAGAATTCGTGGGTCAAGCACATGCTCTCTTTCATCATCAGGAACCGGACGAATTTGAACCTCGAGCCCTCTCTTCTCGGTTATAAACGAGCGACTGGAAATGGCACCAATCAACGCCTCGTCGTATTGTCTACCCATCTTAAATCCCCTCTCGGCAATAACGCCAAATCGATATTTCCATAACTTTTGAGATAACGGCTTATGATGTCCTCAGTTGTCGTATATCTATGTACTAAAGAAACTGAAAACCAAGGGGTCCACCATGCCTGCAGCAAAAGACGAGTTCACTCAGCCAGAACTTCTCTATCAGACCGTTGAAAACGACATCCTCAAGAAAATAGTTTCTGGCGAACTCCCCGGCGGCAGTCAGATTCCCACCGAAACCGAGCTTTGCAAGCAATACAAAGTAAGCAGGATCACCGTAAGACGCGCCGTACAGAATCTCATTGACCAAAGCTTGCTCTACCGCCTGCGAGGCAAGGGAACATTCGTAAACCCATCGAAGCTCACCCTGAAACGAGGAACAAGCACCATTTTCAATTTGAGCGCCGACCCCCAATACGGCGATAAAACAACCAAGTCCATCTTGGAAACAGGCTTAATCAAGGCTGATGCCCACATTGCACGGGAGCTCAAAATTGACAACGGAACCGTAGTGCAACGAGTTGCGCGCTTGGTTTATATCGAAAATGCCCCCTGCGCCATCGACACCGTTTATGCAACGCAGAGCACTCTACCCGGACTGCTGGAGCTTCTCACAGACAATGCCAGTCTTTTCGACCTGATCGCCAACCATTACAGCATCGCAACCGGTATTGAGAAGCTCAAAATCACCGCAGGAATAGCGGGGCTCCAAGAAGCAAGCCTTCTCGGTTATATCGTTGGAGCCCCCGTGAGCGTTGTCGAGCACGTCACATATGCCTGCGATGAGATGCCGCTCCACTATTCAAAAACCGTTTGGCGAGCAGACGCATCGTCCTTCGAGTTCAGCATCTCAAAAGATGGACGCCTTCTCTAGCCCAAAATCCCCAGGACGCCGAGCACAATACCAGCAGCGAGAATGCCCACAATCTGCCAAATTATTTTGACCTGTTTCTTATTGCAAAGACACATGATTCCGAACGCGCAGAGCGGCAAAAGAGCCGGGAATATCCCGTCGAGCGTTTCCTGCAACTTAAACGCGGTGTCGCCGAAGTTAAGAGCGAGCGGAGTGGTAACTGCAACGGTGGTCGCTACCATTCCACCAACTACCATTAGTCCCACAATCGCCAGGCCGGACGTAACTTTGCGCATTACATCAGAATCGTTCAGCTTTGAAATCATGCCACTGCCAAGCGAATAACCATACTGAAGCCCAAACCAGCGGATCAGGATCGTTGGGACATTATAAAGAAGCAGGAACAGGATTGGGCCGAGCAGACTGCCCGAAAGGCAAAGTCCCGTCACAACGCCCGTCGCAATCATGCGAAGCGTACTGGCGATCAGCGAATCTCCAATACCGGAAAGCGGAGCCATAAGCGATGCTTTCATGGCGTTAATTGAGGCGGCGTCAAAGTCCTGATTGTTGGCGTTCTCCTCCTCCATGGAGGCCACAATGCCGGCGACCAGAGGATTAAACGTAACTTGAATATTGTAGAACTCAAGATGACGCTTATATGCCTCGATCCGATCTTCGGGCTTATCGTATAACCGCTTGATTACCGGAATCATGTCGTAGCAGAAACCAACGTTCATTTGTCGGTCAAAGCTCCACATGATGTTGAGTGGAAAGCTACGCCAAAATAACGCCTTTAAGTCTTTCTTGGTTATTCTCTTATCGGTCGATTTATTTGACTCCGGCGAGAGCTCAAGAACATCATTAGAATTCGTTGTCATCGTCAACCTCCTTAGCGACCGCCGCACTGGCAGGCATAAAAATGTGAGCCATATTGAGGATCCCAATCAGGATCAGCGAAAACGCCACGATACCGATCGTCGGAATATTTAGATAGGCACTCAGCAAGAAGCCTCCAAAGAATAGGAAGCTCAGCTCCTTGGTGGACAGGATTGACATAAGCTGCGCAAATCCAAGCGCGGGCAGAATACCCGTTGCGATCGTAAGCCCATTCGTAAGCCAATCAGGGATGGCGTCAATCAGCGCCTGAACAGCATCATTTCCAACGTAAAAAGCCACGCCGCAAATCAAGTCAAGCGCAATGATGTAGAGAATTCCATTGGTCCACATAGCGGCTGCAATCGTTTTGGGGTCGTCCTTTTCGGCACCACGATCAGCCCAGACAGCCATAGGAGGCGTAACAACGCTATACATAAGGCTGTCAAACATGCCGGCAAGCACCGCAGTGGGCATAGCAATAGTCAGAGCGGTCTCGGGACCCGCACCCATAGTAATCGCAAAGGCTGTTCCCAAAACTGAACCAACAATTACGTTGGGCGGCACGGCAGCACCAACCTGCCAGACCCCCATAAACGCGAGTTCGAGCTGGAAACCAACAATAACGCCAGTCGGAATATCACCCAAAAAAATACCGACAATCGCTCCGAGGACAATCGGACGCTCGACCATCGCGGTACCGAGCAAATAATCCGATTGACCTATAGCAGCAGCAAGACCAACCAGAAAAGCCTGAAGCAGCATATTTCTCTCTCTTCCTACAAATCAAAACTTGTTACGATGCGTTTTTTCTCACTAGCAACCTGCCTTACCTCGAACTCGATTCCATCAGCCATGGCTTTCTTAATTTCATTAATATCGGATTGGGAAAGGCGCACAGCAGGGCCAAGCTCCTTTACGCTATCCCCCAACGGTCGAGCGCCGCCTAAATTCACAGACGTTATTTTTGGACACGCACGCGCAACTTCACAGGCGTCATGTACATTTCCCGTAACAACAATTAGCTCGTATTTATCCACCGCGCTTCCGTTAAGGGCCACGATGGAATCTTCTACACTTTTGACAACCAATTTGGCATCAGCGGGTTTTGCAATTCGCAGCGCTTGAATTCGCTCTTTGCTTGCGGCGTACTCATCTGAAACCACAAGAATAGCGTTTGCTTTAAGCGCTGGATACCAAGAGAACACGGTCTGCCCATGCACTAACCGGCTATCGACGCGGCACAGTTTAATCATTTTGCCCCTTTCTCGACTTGAACGCAGACAATCATCCTTGACTGCTTATGGCATATTACGTCATATGACGTAATATGCCATTACACAATATCTTGAACGGTTGAATATCACCGCTAAATGGTATTTATCTCTAGAAACAGGGGAAGGTGCAATCCGTCTAGACACAGTGCGTCGGGGGCGGGCTGGGTTTTTATCTTCGCTCCCCTTGCTTCGCAAAGTCGCTCAGCTAAATAACCCAGCCCGCCGCGGGACACCCTGCGACCTACCGGATATTGCCATGACGTACGTTGGCTGATTTGGTTTGGAATGGGAGGTTGACGAGGCTGAAAGTCCCTCCTATATAACGTGGGCGCCGTCGTTCGAATGAACGACGGCGCCCGCACTCATTTTCTATTCAGCCCTAGTCATCGCGCAAAGCCCCTTCGGCAGCACACGGTGCTATTGAATCACCGCAGGCCGGGGCGGGAGGCGGTCCTTTCTCTCGGAAAACTTCGCGAAGCCCAGTTTCCGAGAGAAAGTGTCCGGCTGCCGCCCCGGCCGGCCAGGTCAACTACACCGTGTGCTGCGGCAGGTCCTGCAGGGCGATGACGTCCATGCCCATGTCGTTGGCGCTGCCGTGACCCTGCTGGTCCTCGCGCACGGCCTCGATGGCACTCACGTACGTGTTGGCGGCAGACATCGCGGTCACGCAGGTCACGCCGCGGCGCACGGCCTCGGTGCGCAGCAGATAACCGTCGCCACGCGAGCCCGGGCCGTATGGCGTATTAATGATCACCGCAATCTTGCCATCGGCGATGAGGTCGCCGATGTTGGGACGCTCGCCGTCGTGCGGGCCGCTGATCTTCTCCACAACCTCGCAGGTCACGTTGCCGCCGCGCAGCACGCGCGCCGTGCCCTCGGTGGAGCAGATGTCAAAGCCCAGGTAACGCAGGATACGCGCGACCGAAAGGATATGACGCTTGTCGCGGTCGCACACGCTAATGAACACCTTGCCGGCGCTCGGGTCGGGCAGCTTGTAGTCAATCGCCAGCTGCGTCTTGGCATATGCCTCGGGATAGCTCTTGGCGATACCCATGACCTCGCCCGTAGACTTCATCTCGGGCCCCAGGATAACGTCGGCGCCCGGGAAACGGCCCCAGGGCATAACGGCTTCCTTCATGCAGAACCAGTCCAGCTGACGCTCGTCGCTCGGCAGGCCCAGGCTCGCGATGGAATCGCCCGCCATGATACGCGCCGCGCACTTGGCCAGCGGCACGCCGGTGGCCTTGGAGATAAACGGCACGGTACGGCTGGCACGCGGGTTGGCCTCGATCACATAGACGGTCTCGCCCTTAATGGCGTACTGCACGTTGACCAGGCCGCGTACGCCCAGCGCCATCGCGATGCGGCGCGTAGTCTCGCGAAGCTTTGCCTGCAGGCTCTCGCTAAAGCTGAACGGCGGAATGCAGGTCGCAGAGTCGCCGGAGTGAATACCGGCCTCCTCGATATGCTCCAGAATGCCGCCGATGTAGACCTCTTCGCCATCGCACAGGGCGTCGACATCGGACTCGATCGCGCCCTCCAAGAAGCGGTCCAGATACACCGGGTAGTCGGGGCTAATGCGCGCAGCCTCGGCCATGTAATCGCGCAGATGCTCGGCATCGTAGGCGATCATCATGCCGCGGCCGCCCAGCACGTAGCTCGGACGCACCAGCAGCGGGTAGCCAATATGCGCGGCCACGGCCTCGGCCTCCTCAAACGAGGTTGCCTGGCCCGCCGGCGGATACATAATGCCCAGCTTGTCGAGCAGGGCGGCAAAGCGCTCGCGGTCCTCGGCAAAGTCGATGGCATCGGGCTTGGTGCCCATGATGTTCACGCCGCTCTCCTCGAGCATGCGCGCCAGCTTAAGCGGAGTCTGGCCGCCGAGCGTCACCACGACGCCGTCGGGTCGCTCAACATCGATGACATCCATGACGTCCTCGTAGGTGAGCGGCTCAAAGTACAGACGGTCGGACGTGTCGTAGTCGGTCGAAACGGTCTCGGGATTGCAGTTGACCATGATGGTCTCGAAGCCGCGGGCCGCCAGCGCATAGCTCGCGTGCACGCAGCAGTAATCGAACTCGATACCCTGGCCAATGCGGTTGGGGCCGGCGCCCAGGATCATCGCCTTGGGCTTGTCCGCCGGCGTGGTCTCGTCGGGAGCCACGCACTTCTTGGCATCCGGGCTCGTGCGGTAGATGTTCTCGTACGTCTTGTAGTGGTACTCCGTGGCGCTCGAGAACTCCGCAGCGCAGGTATCGACCGTCTTCATGCTGGGAACCACGCCCAGACCCTTGCGATAGGCGCGCACAAAGCGCTCGTCCGAGCCGGTCAGCGCAGCGATCTCGGCATCGCTCGTGCCGTACTGCTTGAGCAGGCGCATCGCGTCGGCGTCGATATCCTCCACACGCAGGTCGCGGATGCTCTCCTGGACCTGCACCATATCGTTGATACGGTTGAGGTACCACGGATCGATACCGCAGATGGCATGGATGCGAGCGATGTCCCAGCCACGGCGCAGGGCCTCGACCACAAAGAAGATGCGGTGCTCGGTCGGCGTTGCCACGGCTTGAGCGAGCTCATCGTCGCTCAGTTTGTCGGCACCTTCCTTGCCACCGGCGCAAATGCCCTGGTGGCCATCCTCCAGCGAGCGCATAGCCTTGCCAAAGGCCTCCTCAAAGGTGCGACCGATCGCCATGATCTCGCCCACGGCCTTCATGCGCGTGGTGAGTGTGGGGTCGGTACCCTTGAACTTCTCGAAGGCAAAGCGCGGCACCTTGACCACACAGTAGTCGATTGTGGGCTCAAAGCAGGCGGGCGTAGCCTTGGTGATGTCGTTGACGATCTCGTCGAGCGTGTAGCCCACAGCCAGGCGCGCGGCGGCCTTGGCGATGGGGAAACCCGTGGCCTTGGAAGCGAGGGCGGACGAGCGGCTCACGCGCGGGTTCATCTCGATGACGATCAGGCGGCCGGTGTTGGGGTTCACGGCAAACTGCACGTTGGAGCCACCGGTCTCGACGCCGATCTTCTCCAGAATGGCGAGCGAGGCCACGCGCATGCGCTGATACTCAAGGTCGGAGAGCGTCTGCGCCGGCGCCACGGTGATGGAGTCGCCGGTATGCACGCCCATGGGGTCGAGGTTCTCGATGGAGCACACGATGATGCCGTTGCCGGCGTGATCACGCATGACCTCCATCTCATACTCTTTCCAGCCCTCGATGGACTCCTCGACCAGCACCTCGTGGGCAGGCGAGAGCTCCAAGCCCTGGCTCACGATGGAGACGAGCTCCTCGTGGGTGTGAGCGATGCCGCCGCCGGCGCCGCCGAGGGTAAAGCTCGGGCGCAGTACGCAGGGATAACCCACGCGCTCGGCGATGGCCTCGGCGTCGGCCACGCTGTAGGCATAGCCCGAGCGCGCGACCTCCAGGCCAATCTCGGCCATGGCCTCGTTAAAGAGCTTGCGGTCCTCGCCGCGCTCGATAGCGGCCAGGTCGCAGCCG
>JAXKGH010000184.1:0-8387 GCA_036550475.1 Collinsella sp.
GAGATCAACGTCGATGCCAGCCTCATCGCCGACGGCGGCCTTTCCGAGACCGACGACCTCATCCCGCTCACCAACGGCTGCATCTGCTGCACGCTTTCGGACGACCTTGCCAACCAGCTGCAGGGCATCGCCGATTCGGGCAACTTCGACTACATCATCATCGAGGCCTCGGGCATTTGCGAGCCCATCCCCATCGCCTACACCATCTCGAGCTTCTGCGACGAGGCCAAGGTGGGCGGCGAGCCCAAGCTCGCGCTCGACAACATCGTGGCCGTGGTCGACTGCGCCCGCATGTACGACGAGTTCAACGGCGGTCGCGACCTGCTGGCCGAGGATATCGACGAGGACGACATCGAAAGCCTGCTCATCCAGCAGATCGAATTCTGCTCCACGCTGATCCTCAACAAGACCGATACCGTGACGCCCGAGCAGATCGCCGAGCTCAAGGCCATCGTGCGCAGCCTGCAGAAGGACGCCGTGATTGTCGAGGCCCAAAACGGCGAGGTCCCCATGGAGGAGCTGCTCGACACCGACCGCTTCGACTTTATGCGCGCCTACAACTCCGCCGCCTGGATCGAGGCCATGGAGCATCCCGAGGAGCACGACGACCCCGAGGTGCTCGAGTACGACATCGAGACCTTTGTTTACTCGCGCCGCAAGCCGTTTGACCTGCAGAAGTTCACCAATTTTGTTGAGCAGGAGTGGCCCGACGAGGTCATTCGCGTCAAGGGTCCGCTGTGGCAGACCGGCAATCCGGACATGTGTTACATGTTTGAGCAGGCCGGCCACCAGATGCGCCTGATGGAGAACGGCCTGTTCGTTGACTCGGCGCCCGAGGGCGAGAAGCAGAAGATCATCGACGAGAACCCCGAGATCATGCAGATTTGGGACGACGAGACGGGCGACCGCATGACGAGCCTGTGCATCATCGGCCGTCACATGGACAAGGATGCGCTCATCGCCTCCCTCGATGCCTGCCTGACCGACTGGCACCGCGCCTAGGTTTATCCAAGCGGGCATTTTTCCGCCTACGTAACCGCCAAACCACCACGAAGGTGCTCTTCGTGGTGGTTTTTCGTTCTGAGCCAAGGAGATTCATGTTCAACATTGTGCTGTATGCGCCCGAGATTCCGGCCAATACGGGCAATATCGGCCGCACCTGCGTGGTCACCGGCGCCCGCCTGCATCTGGTGGAGCCGCTGGGGTTTTCGCTCGATGACAAGACGGTACTTCGCGCCGGCCTGGGCTACTGGCAAAACTTGGACGTGACGACCTATGCCGGCTGGGAGGATTTCCTTGCGCGCAACGGCCTCTCCCCTGCCGACGAGCGCCTGCATCTGCTGACCAAAAAGGCACGCCGCACCTATGCGCAGAGTACCTACCGCGATGGAGACTACTTGGTCTTTGGCAGCGAGAGCTCGGGCATTCCCGAGCCACTGCTTGCCGCGGCGTCCGAGCGCTGCGAGCGCATCCCGATGCTGCGCGATTGTGACTCACTCGATAACGCCGAGGCCTGGGAAGCCCACGAGGAATCACTCGGGCATATCGAGGACGGCCATGAGGCCATCCTTAAGCAGGATATCTGCGGCAACTTCGTCAATCCGGACGACTACCGCATCAGCGCACTCAATCTCTCCAACAGCGCCGCCATCGTCCTCTACGAGGCGCTACGACAAACGGGCTTTGCAGGGATGTGACAAAGGAGCTGTCCCTTTGTCACATTCAAGCGCCACGCCGATGACACACACGCCTAATTGATGCTCCAGATAAAGAGCCCTCACTTTTAATCAGAATTAACTAAAGTAAAATAAAGTTAAACGGCGGTGTGAAAGGAGAGCCGTGTGAAATATCTCGAGAACCCGTTTACCCCCAGTTTTGGTGAGGTTCCTGCCCATCTCGCTGGCAGACAACAGATTATTCGGGATTTGGACCGTGCCTTCTTGAGTCAGCGCAGGCGCCCAGAATTGACCTCGATCTTCTCAGGCGCGCGTGGAACCGGTAAAACCGCTCTCATGTCGTCGCTCGCGACAATGGCGGAATCCCACGGCTGGATAGCCGTAAAGACGACCGCGCTCCCGGGAATGCTTGAGGAAATCGAGCTCGGGACGAATCGCGCCGCAGCCCATCTCATCGCCTCGTCCAACCACTTTGAAGTCACCGGTCTCGGAATTGCACCGCTCGGCAGCATCGAGGTCAATCGCGTTCACGATGCCTCAACTTGGCGTTATCGCATGAGCGACATCATCGACCAGCTCAACGAGGCGGGCACCGGTCTGCTCGTCACGGTTGACGAGGTGGACCCGACACTTGACGAGATGATTCAGCTCGCAGCGACGTACCAGCACTTTGTGACCGATGGGAAACGCGTCGCCCTGCTCATGGCGGGACTTCCCAACAACGTCTCGACGCTACTGAACCACAAGACGGTCTCGTTCCTTCGCCGCGCCCAACAATATCATCTGGGTCGCATTGCCGACTATGACGTACGCGAGGCCCTAATTCGCACAATCCAGGAAAACGATCGCCTGGCAGATGCTGAGGGAATCGATAGAGCCGTTCGCTCAATCTCTGGTTTTCCCTTCCTATTGCAACTCGTAGGCTACCGTGCCTGGGATCTCACAAGCGATTCGAAGGAAATCTCGTCACGCGACTTTGACCTGGGAATCAAAATCGCGCGCGATGAGATGGACGACCGAATCCTCGCGGCAACCTATCGGGAACTCACTGCAGAGGACAAGCGATTCCTAATCGCCATGCTCGATGACGAGGAAGAGTCCACCACCGCTGACCTTGTCGAACGCCTTAAGCGTTCGCCGCAGCAGGTCTCCCGCTACCGACGTCGCATGATAGATGCCGGCATCATCGGGGAACGAGGACGAGGGCTCGTCGCATTTGAATTGCCATTCTTTCGCGACTATCTCGCGGCTCAATGCGCGAAATAGGCATCAAAGAGGCAAAGGGGCTGTCCCTTTGCCTCTTTGTCTATAGGTAGCGTCCGGTAATGCTCTTGGGGCAGGCCGCGATATCCGCCGGCGTGCCGGCGCAGACGATTTGCCCGCCCGCGTCGCCACCGCCCGGGCCCATGTCGATCACGTAATCGGCATTGCGGATAAGGTCGAGATCGTGTTCGATCACGATAACTGTGGCGCCCTTGGCAACAAGGCCGTCGAACACACTCAGCAGTACCTGAACATCGAGCGGATGCAGGCCGATCGTGGGCTCGTCAAATACGAATACGGCATCATCCTGCACGCGGCCCATCTCGCTCGCGAGCTTAAGACGCTGCGCCTCGCCGCCCGAGAGCGCCGGTGTGGGCTCGCCAAGTGTGAGATAGCCCAAGCCCAGGTCGTGTAAGGTCTGCAAGCGCGCCTGAACCTTCTTGAGTCCCAGTGTGGCATCGATGGCCTCGTCCACACTCATGTCCATGAGCTGCGGCAACGTCAGCAAGCTCCCGTCCTTGCCCTCGCGATGGATACGCGAAGCCACGTCTGCATAACGCGAACCGCGACATGCCGGGCAGACAATCTCGACGTCGGGCAAAAACTGCACGTCGAGCGATATCGATCCCGTGCCGTCGCACGTAGGACAGCGCAAGGCGCCAGTGTTATAGCTAAAGGCACCCGCCTTGTAGCCAGCCGCCTTGGCCTCGGGCGTACGGGCAAAGGCGCGGCGCAGCTCATCATGGATGTCGGCATAGGTTGCGACCGTCGAGCGCACGTTGGCGCCGATGGGCGTGGCGTCAATCAGGTTGGCACGAGCAATGCCTTCGGCATCGACCCAACGCACGTGTCTTGGCAGGCGCTCGCCAGCTGCCTGGGCCTTAAGCGCCGGAATGAGCGTCTCGAGCACCAACGTCGTCTTGCCCGAGCCCGAAACGCCCGTCACCGCGACAAGGCGGCCGCGCGGGATATCGACTTCGAGCGGTTTTACGGTATGGATGGCCTCGGTTGCCATGCGGATATGACCCTGATCGAACATTTCGTCGTCAGTCACCTGTGGACGCAAGCGCTTGGACTCTGAGCGCAAAAACGGCGCGATACGGCTGCCCTGCGATTGTTCGACCTCGTCCACCACGCCCGCGGCGATCACGTTACCGCCGCCCGCTCCGGCAACGGGGCCCATCTCGACCAGATAATCAGCCTCCGCCAGCACGCGTGTGTCGTGGTCGACAACAACCACGGTGTTGCCGTCATCCACCAGGTCGCGCATCACGCCCACCAAGCCGTCGACATTGGCAGGATGCAAGCCGATCGAAGGCTCGTCCAGCACATAGAGCACGCCCGTCGATCGGTTGCGCACCACGCGGGCGAGCTGCACGCGCTGACGCTCGCCCGTGGAGAGCGTGGCACCGGCGCGGTCGAGTGAAAGGTAATCGAGACCCAGGTCGACCAGACGACGGGCCGCGCTCAAAAACGAATCGCAGATATCCGTCGCCATAGGCCGCATCTCGGGCGGCAAGGATACGGGCACCCCGCGCACCCACTCAATCGCCTCGCCCAGCGTCATGGCCGCAGCCTGTGCCAGATTGATACCGCGCACCTGGGGCTGGCGCGCAGCCTCGGAGAGACGCGTGCCGCCACAGTCACGGCATGGCCCCTCGCGCAAAAAGCGTGCAACGCGCTTGAGGCCCTTGTCGTCCTTAACCTTGGCAAGCGCATTCTCGACGGTATAGACGGCGTTGTAATAGGTGAAGTCGAGCGGCGTGGCGCCCTCGCCGTTTTTGGGAACGTAGAGAATGTGCTTCTTAACCGCCGGACCATGGAACACGATGTCGCGCTCTTGAGGCGTGAGCTGGTTAAACGGCACGTCGGTGCGCACGCCCATCTCGCCGGCCACCTGCTTCATCAGATCCCACATGAGCGTGCCCCAAGGAAGCACCGCGCCCTCGTTGATAGTCTTTGACTCGTCGGGCACCAAGCTCGCCTCGTCCACCTCGCGCATGACACCGGTGCCGCCGCAGGTGGGACACGCACCGCCGCTGTTAAACGCAAGGTCCTCGGCGCTC
Organism: Collinsella sp.; assembly: GCA_036550475.1. Taxonomy (GTDB): domain Bacteria; phylum Actinomycetota; class Coriobacteriia; order Coriobacteriales; family Coriobacteriaceae; genus Collinsella. The sequence continues at coordinate 5,006 of JAXKGH010000184.1, forward strand.
GGCGCGTAGAACTCGCGGCCGCACACAGGGCACGCGAGCGACAGGCCTGCGGCAACGTTAAGGCTCGGCTCCACACGCGCCCCGCAATGCGGGCACACGTGATGGGCGCAACGGCTAAAGAGCAGGCGCAGGCTATTGTTGAGCTCGGTCATGGTACCAAAGGTCGAGCGCACGCCCGGCACGCTCGGGCGCTGATGCAATGCGAGCGCCGCCGGCACGTGTAGCACCTCGTCCACCTGGGCATGTTCGGCCTGCGTCAGACGACGGCGAGTATAGGTGCTGAGCGCCTCCAAGTAACGGCGCGAGCCCTCGGCATAAAGAACGCCCAGTGCCAGCGAGCTCTTGCCCGAACCCGATACGCCGGCAATACCCACCAGCTTTCCCAGCGGAATATCGATATCGATGTCCTTAAGGTTATGGACGCGCGCGCCACGCACCTCGATAGCCTGCGGGCTCATCTTCTGTTCCGTCACCTTTATCACCCTACTCATGCCATAAAACTCGATCGCGAATGTACGCGCCCAGCATGGGCACGGTAAAGCGGACGAGGCCGTATCCGGCAGCCTCGATGACGCGCTCGCGAATCAAGCTTGCGCGATACTTGCTCGCCCAGCTCTGGGTTCGGTCGCAGCGCTCAATGATATCCGCCATGCGCGTCGGTTTGCCCTCGTCAGTAGCCATGGCCTCGATAAATAGGCGCTGTGGGCTACGCAGCCCGTAATACAAGGGCGCGTCGACCGCTTCATAGAACTCGGAGACGGCATCGGCGTAGCCAGCCTCGACATCGCACACTTCAATGACCTGCGAGCCACGCCGGACAGCAGGGCGCCACATATAATAGCCCACCAGCTGAACCATATAGGGATGCCCCATGCTCTTGTGTGCTGCAAGGTCCGCTGTCTCCGCGTCAACGTAAAGACCAGCGTCTTTGACCGTTTTGATATACGAATCGCGCACCTTGGGCAAAGAGATCGCCCCCAATGTACGCTGTTGGGCACGCCGCAAAAACGTCACGCTCGGCTCTTCGAGCAGATCGTCAACCATACTGGGTAAGCCGGCGAACACCAGCGCAAGACCGCGCTGGTCGCTATCGGACAAGCCCGTGGCATCCTGATCCCCGAGCACCTGCTGATAGAGAACGGCAAGAGCCGCCAGTTCCTCGATAGACGCAGATTGCGCCTCGTCAATCGCAAACAGTATGCCCTTGCCTGGACCGAGCTTCTTGAGGCGCTCGTTAACCAGCCTCCGCAACGTTTCGCCCTTTGCCCGCGCCGCCTCGACCGACATCCGGCCAAATGACGGCCCGAGCTCCATTGACGTCACAACGGGTTTATTCGAGCGAAGCGCATCGGCCAAGCGGTCGCATAAGCCAAGCGAAGCGGAATCGGAGACAACCGCCCATCCGCGCTCATTGGCTAGACGTTGCAGCTCCCGCAGGAGAACCGTCTTGCCGCAACCGCGGTTTCCCGTAATGAGCATGAGCCTGCCCGGCGCTCCGGCGCCGTTATCGAGCCCTTCCTCGAAATCTTCGATGACCGACTCGCGACCGATGAGTATCGGAGGCCGCTTGCCAGCCGTGGGCTTAAAGGGATTTGGATTCATGTCGGCCTCCTCGGATTGGCAAACCTTGGCAATAGTTATACCAACTTGTACCGAGTTATACCAATAGCATGTGACAAAGGAACTGTCCCTTTGTCACATGTGGCCGAAAAACTCGGCGTCTGCTGCTCGCCAGGGGCGAAAGGTGGCGGGATCGACCTTTACGTGCGCCGTGGCGGGGACGTCGTGCCACTTGACGGTGTAGCCGGCGCCATGAGAGCAGAAGACCGAGTCGGGCGTATTGGGCAGATCGGCCTCGGGCTTATAGGCGGCCGCCTCAATTACGCGCTCAGCATCATGACAGGGCGCGTGGCCGGCAAACTCCAGGTACAGATGCCCGCGGCCACTCGTGTAGGCAGCCACCTCCAGCGCGTAATCCTGCACTTCGGATGCCGGCACGCGACCCACAAGCTTCGCCCGGTCTCCCGCCATCGTCGGCGGCTCGTACTCGGCACCCATGCGCGTGGCATCCGAGAGCGCCCGGCCCACGCACTCCCCCGGCACCTCGAGCTCAAAGCGATACCACGGCTCCAACAGTACCGCCGCGCCAGCCTCACGCGCCTGCATGAGCCCCTGGCGAATCGCGCGGTACGTGGCCTGGCGAAAATCGCCGCCCTCGGTGTGTTTGGCATGCGCACGGCCGCCCGTGAGCGTAATGCACACATCGGTGATGGGCGAGCCGGTCAGCGCGCCCAGGTGATCGCGCTCCATGGCGTTGGTGAGTGCCAAACGCTGCCAGTTAAGATCGAGTTCGTCGGTCGAGGTCACGGTGCCAAACTGCACGCCCGAACCCGCTGGCAACGGCTCCAGGCGCAGATGTACCTCGGCATAGTGGCGCAGCGGCTCAAAATGGCCCACGCCCTCGACCGGCTGCGAAATAGTCTCCTTATAGAGAATGCCGCCAGACTCAAACGCAACCGCAAGGCCAAAACGATCGGCCAGCACGCGCTGCACGACCTCGAGCTGCACCGCTCCCATGAGCTGCAGATGTATTTGTTCAAGATGCGTGTTCCAGCTTACGCCGAGCATGGGATCTTCGTCCGCCAACTCAGTCAGCGCTTTGAACACCGCGTGGACATCGTGTTCGCCCGGAAGCACCGTATAGGTGAGGACCGGCGCAATGACGGGCGTATCGCCCGCGGGCTCCGCGCCCAGGGCATCACCCGGGCGAACGTGCGCAAGACCCGTCACGGTGCAGATGCCGCCAGCGGCAACTTCCTGGGCAAGCTCGTATTTCTCGCCGTTATAGATGCGCACCTGGTCGATCTTTTGCTCCCACGCCTCGGCGCCGGAACGTCCGTTAATCAGCTGTTTGGCATGCAGCGTGCCGCCGGTCACTTTAACCCATGCCAAGCGCTCGCCGCGATCCCCGCGGCTCACACGGTAGACGCGCGCGGCAAACTCCGGGCGCCATGCCCGTTCACGCATCAGTGCGCATATACCATCCAGCAGCTCGTCCACGCCCTGGTCCTTGAGCGCCGAGCCGGCAAAACAGGGAAAGAGCTTGCGCTCGGCAACCATGCGCGACAGCGTTGCGACGGAAAGCTCACCCGCTTCAAGAAACTCCTCGAGCGCCGCCTCGTCCAACGCAGCAGCGTCCTCCTGAACGGCACCGCCCGCCAGCAGTTCGTTGGCATCCAGGCAGCCTTCGGAAAGACGCTGCCCAAGCTGTGCCAGCAAAACATCGCGGCCGGGATTCTCCAAATCGATTTTGTTGATATAGATGAACGTCGGAATGTCATAGCGCGCAAGCAGGCGCCACAGGGTTTCGGTGTGCCCTTGC
>JAXKGH010000185.1:0-3520 GCA_036550475.1 Collinsella sp.
GAACACGGCGTCGTAGCCCTCGTCGGCGACCTTGTCGGCGAGCGCGGTCATCTTCTTGCCGGTCTCGTAGAGCGCCTTGCCGTCCTCGAGATAGCCCTCCTGGTCGAAATGCATGATCTCGATCTTCTCGGTTTCCTTCATTTGTCTCTCCTTTCTGGGGTTGTTTCCACATCCCCCATGCCAACGGGCATCAAAACCCGCTTACATTCCGTAACACTCGGCCGCTTTGGCCTTAAGCGCATTGACTGACTCTTCGTAGCCCTCCGCCTTGACCTCCATTTGCTTGGAGACAGCATCGAGATACGGGTGAACGTCCCATGACTTCAGAAGCTCGGCGATTATTGCCGCAATCGTCTGGAAGAACACGAGATTGGGAATTGCACTGAGCAGCGGAGCCACCTGAGGCACCACAACCTCGTGAGCCCTACCCTTGGGATGGGCCGTGAGCAGCACCGTTTTTGCCGTAACGTTCGATAGCGCATCGGCGATATTCGCAAGACGCTCCGACCCCTGCGGATCGTCGACAATAAACACCAGGTAGCCCGGAACAATCTGCATCTCGGGACCGTGGACGAACTCCTCGCCTTCGTGATGCATGGCAGGAATCTTGATGGTCTCGCTCAGTTTGAGCGCCGCCTCCTCGGCAACACCGTAGTTGGGGCCGTTGCCGACGACCATAGCGGGCGTGTGCTCAGAAAGCTCGAGCATGTGGTCTTGGACATATGCCTCGGCGGTCTTGCACATCACGGCATTAGCCTGGATAGCCTCGCGCAGGCCATCAAGACGCTGAGCAACGCCCTTGGCGTCAATCGTTCCGCGCGCCTGACCGCCGTAAATACCAAAGAGCACCAGGTACTCAACGAGAACCTCGACGCCCAGAGTCACAAAGTCCACCGACTCGACACCCACACCGTAGTCAAGAACGATGTCGGCGTGTTCCTTGATGGGTGCCTCGACGTTTGCCGTGAGCGCAACTGCAGCCATATCGTGTGCGCGCATGTAATCAAGAGCCGCGATCGTATTGGTCGAATAGCCACTCTGCGAAACGGCAATGTTGAGCGCATGCTGTGGATAGGTGTGTTCAAAATCGACGAAGGCCTCGGGCGTCACAACGGACACCTGCATCTGCAGCGTATCTTGCAGGAAATCGCGGGTGCAATCCGCAGCATGGCGCGACGAACCCGAAGCAACGATGCGCAGTGCGTCAAAAGAACCGGACTGGAAAATATCAACGAGCTGCGCTACCAGCTCAGACGAACGCTCGAGGTTCTCCCCCATACGCACATGGGCAAGCTGAACGTAATCGAGCATCTTCATCGTCTCACCTCGTTACAAATCATTAGTATTTGATACCAATCACAGTTATAGGTTACGGCTTTTTGATACCTCTTTGTCGATTAATTTATCCCCTTCGGCGAACGGTCGATTTTGAGCCATGTAAGGTTGTATATACAGTCGGTCAAATTGCCCAAACAGACCGGCTGTTACCGCGCGCGATGCAAAGCCCCAGCTAGTACGTATAGGTGTAGCCGCCCGTATCGCCACGATTGAAGGACTTTACATACTCGATAGCCTGACCGCTCGCGTCATAGCTCACGCATTCCAAAAGCAAAACAAGATCGCCCTGTTCCAGTCCAAGGAGGCCGGCATCTCGTGCGCCCAGTGCCTCGATATCGAGCTTTTCCTGTGCCATGACTGGCTTTCGGCCCAGCATCTCATAGGTCTCGTACAAACTGAAGACCGACACGTCAATATCTTCGATGGTTGGGAACAGCAGGCAGGGAATCAGCGCCGTCTCAATCGATACGGGGCTACCGTTTATGCAGTTCAGGCGTCGAACGGAATAGAGCAGGTCGTCCTCGGCGATGCCAAACAGGTCGGCGTAATATGGCCCCGCATAACGCTTGGAACGCGAGAGAATACGGACGGACGGCTCGCCGCCCGAAGCACGGACCGATTCACGGAAACCGACCGTGCGTTCAAAAAAAGCAGGTACTTTCTGCGCCACAAAGGCACCTTTTCCCCGAACACGGCGAATCTGCCCGCGTCGAACCAGCTCATCGACAGCGCTTCGGATGGTCAAGCGTGTCGTACCAAATTCCTCGGCGAGGTCTTTTTCGGACGGAATCATGGAACCCGTGGGATATGCACCGCGCTCGATACGTTCCTCGATGCAGCGTCGAATGCGCATATAAACCGGGGTGGCATCTACTGTTTCAGCCATTGTTCACCTGCCACGCTCCTCATGCCGCTCTCTTCGCCGTTATCGGCAAAGCGGAACTTTGTGGGCAAAATCACCGATTTGCAATGCTCCACAAAACGCATGTCCTTATCAAATTCGATCGAGCTCTCATAGAACACCGGCGTTCCCTCTTCTTGCTGGAGCAGCTCGGCCTCTTCGACGTTCAAACGCGAGATGGAGATATGCTCACGTCCATGCTCAACGCGCACGCCACCTTCTTTGAGCAAGACATCGTAAAGGCTCTCACACTCAAAATCGTGCTCGGGAAGCGATGGGCACAGGGACAGGTTAACGTGAGCGGTCTCGATTGACGCCGGCTCGCCCTCAATAAGTCGAACGCGCTGCATGCGGAGCAAGGGAGCGCCTACAGCCACCCCAAGCTTGTCGGCAAGCGCCTCATCCGCCTCGATGGTCCCGGTGGAAACCAGACGAGAAGAGGGGTGCAGGCCGGCAGTCCGCACAGCATCGGAAAAGTTATACGTTTCCTGGAAGATGTTCAGCGGCTTGGGAGGACACACATACGTGCCCGATCCGCGACGGCTCTCGAGCGTTCCACACGAGATAAGCCGCGTGATACCGGCACGCAACGCCGTACGCGAAACGCCAATCTCTTCGCACAGCACGCGCTCGGCCGGCAGGCGATCGCCGCCGGCAAGCTGATGGTGCTGGATATACCAAAGAATTCCCTCAACAGCATGATCTTTGGGGGGAATTGCATAAGATTCGCCTGCCATTGCACAGACTCCTCATTCAGAAACGTATGCCGCCAAAATTAGGCCAGCCCTCCCATGGCATCAAATTCTGCCTTGATCTTCTCGGCGACATTCCGATACGACTTATATAGACTTGAATCGCGTTTGACTTCGTCGGTCATAACGGGAATCTCTAATTTGGAAACCTCGTCTTTTCCCGTCTGAACCGCCACAACAACGCCCATACCAAGACACATATTACGCTTGGCAGCATTTATTTTTGCTGCCTTGGCAGGATTTGCCAGGATACGCTGGGCAAATTCCTGTTTAGAGACAGCTTCTTCGGCCTCCGGATCGCCCGCCTCGGCCACTTCGCACTGCAACACGTCCGCATAGTCAAAAATCTTCGGCTCGCCGCCGCGCTGATGTACGGCCCATTTGCGATGCGTGGCATCCTGGTAGATAGCCGGCAAAAACGTAAACCGCGGCGGGTCCAAAATCGTATCCGTGATGGTAAACACATCGGGATCAAAGGCATCCTGCGGGTTTTTCTTCTTGAACAGCCCCATATCAGCCTCCCGTACTA
>JAXKGH010000186.1:0-9229 GCA_036550475.1 Collinsella sp.
AGCAGATGCTCGCCGTGGGTGGCCTGGACCCCGTGTTCGGTGCCCGTCCGCTCAAGCGCCTGGTCCAGCGCGAGGTCGTGGACGCCATCGCCGTCGCCATCATCGACGGCACGGTGCGCGAGGGCGATCAGGTGACGGTCGATGCCGGCAAGGACGGCGGCTTTACCGTCGTGTGCGACAACACGCCGGCGGCCACCTACGAGGTTCCCGACGCCGAGTAGATTTTGGGACATGCCTTAAAATCTACCAGCCGTCTCTAAACGCCAAGGGCGGCGGATCCAATTGGGTCCGCCGCCCTTTTTCGTGCGACAATCGATGATGTTGAACGGATGCGATGCAAGGAGCTATGCAGATGAAAGACGAGATCAAGACAAGTGCGTCGGCGCCCAAGCCCACGTCCAAGCCGGCACCCAAGCCGCGCGATCCCTACATCCGTGCCGAGAACGAGGACGATGACGGTTACGATCCCTACAGCGACCGACGCCTCGAGCGCGAGCCAATGTTCGAAGCCGACCCGTGGCGCTGAGTGCCACCCAAAAGGCCACCAATTAAGTTGCGGTGAAATAGGAACTGTTTTTGCAGTTTGACCAGCAAAACAGTCCCTATTTCACCGCAACTGCGTTAGGGATTTTTCTACAGGGGGAGGGTAGTCAAAAAAGTCCCGTCCCAAATCGACTGTCCAGGGAGTCGCATTCGAGCTCGGTTGTCCTCTTAGCCACTCGATATCCTTCGGAGCAATAACAGTGAAAAAACTTGCTTAAGTGTTAATCAAGCTACACACAATCTTGCTCTCTAATTAATCAAGAATCAGTATAATTTTGATTAGCTAGAGAGCAAGATTGGAGAATCATGGCATTCAACGACTTGGTGGCCCAGAAAATAAAGGACTTTGAGCAACAAGGAGTTCCGCAGGTTTTTGAGCGAGACCTTGATCTGGGAAACCCCCAGGAGCCAAAGCGCGACAACATCGTGAACGTGATTGTGGGAGCTCGCCGTTGCGGAAAGACGTATCGCCTGTATCAGGAGATGCGTCGGCTTCAGGGCCAAGGTGTCGAGCTTGATCGGATGCTCTATTTCAATTTTGAGGATGAGCGTTTGCGTCCGTATGAGCCATCGCTACTGGCGGACGTGCTCGATACGTTTTACGCGCTCTGTCCTGCTGCTCGAACCGAGGGTGCCTACATTTTCTTTGACGAGATCCAGGAAATTCCCGAATGGGGTGCGTTTCTGCGGCGTGTGGCCGATACCGAGAAAGCGACCGTCTACGTGACGGGTTCTTCTTCTAAGATGCTGTCCTCAGAACTTAAGAGCGAGTTCAGGGGCCGTTCCCTTGTACGAGAGCTATTTCCGTTGAGTTTTTCGGAATACATCCGATATAAGACGGGGAGCGTTCCTAGTCCGGATGCACCCTTTTCCTCGAGCGACACAGCGCTGCTTCGACATCATCTGATCGGATATCTTGAGCGAGGGGGATTTATCGCGACACTTGAGCAGACGCCTGCGGACGCGATTCAGCTGCTACAGGAATATGCGTCGCGAACGGTCGCCATGGACGTCGTTGAACGTTACGACGTTAAGAATCCTCGTTTGGCCTCACTGTTTCTGGCGCGGTGTATGGCATCTTCGGGACGAGAGCTGTCGGTGAATAAGGTGTACAACGAGTTCAAGAGCAGGCAGATACCCGTCAGTCGCAATTCGCTCAGCGATTTACTTGAGTATTACGAGGACGCCTACCTGTTGTTTTCTGTGCCGGAGTTCACGCGTTCACTTGCAAATAATAAGCGGTCTGCGTCTAAGGTCTACGCCGTCGATCCTGCGATGTTTGGAGCATTCTCTCCCGCATCGGCATTGGATCAGGGCCAGAGACTCGAGACTGCGGTGTTCAATGCGCTAAGAAGAAGGACTCCTGCGGTGCGGGCAGGTTCGGTCTGCCGCCTGCTGATTAAGGAGAAGAATAAAAGCCATGAGGTTGACTTTGTGGCCGGGGATGCGCTTCTCATGCAGGCGTATAACCTGATTCAGGTGAGTGCGGATATGGCAAGCGAGAAAACGCGCGAGCGCGAAATTGCCGCGCTTGATGCCTCGATGGCCCAGTTTGATCTTGGCGAGTCGGCAATCGTTACCATGGATGAACAGACCGATATTCCATGCGAGCACGGTGTGGTACACGTTACGCCCGCATGGAAGTGGCTCCTTGCCTAATCATCTATGGACCTGTGGGGTCAGGACCTCCTGGCTCCTTCATCACGGTTGGGAAGCACCTTGCTGCGCCAGGCTAGTCCTGGGCTTTGATGCTCGGCAGGAGAATCTGGGCGAGGTAGTCGCATTCGAGTTTGGTCGCGGCGTCGGCCTTGCTGTCTTTGCCGACCAGTACGTTTTTGATCTGACTATACGTATAGCGGTTGCCGGTCGTAAGTTCGACGAGCTCAATCGCCTGATCCATGGGATAAGTCGATACGGGGTCCTGTGTGTGCCCGTTGATGGTCTGTGCCACCACATACGGATAGACGGGGCCGCTCGCGTAGACGGTGTAGCCGTTGCCCAGGTTGGCCGTTCCCAAAACCGTATCGCCGTCGTCGGGCGTAAAGCTCTCGCCGTAGCGCACGGCGACAAGCGTCACGAGCGGCGTATCGGTATCGCCCGCCAGATAAATGCACAGCGTGTTGCCGTTTTGCCACGTCGCGACCTTGCCATACCACTCAACGGGAATATCGAGCTGATACAGGTCGGTTGCCTTATGCCGAGCGTCGGCGTCGCGGGCGGCCTGCGCTTCGCGTGCGCTCACGGCGCTCACGGCGGCGTCGCGGCGCGTGGTCGCTGCCTGCTGCAGCACCTTGGCGACCGCGGCGGAGCTCACCCCGCCCTCCCCGGCATACTTGGCGGCGGCGTCAATCTGGTCATCGGTCACCGTATCGGACGCGGGCACCTTGAACGTAAAGCTGGCCTGGTCGCGCAGGTCCTGCCCGTCACTCTTTACCGTAACCTGGGCCTTGGTTGTCGGGACGGTGTAGATGGTGCCGTCGGCCGCGATGGGGGAGGCGGCGATGGAGAGCGTGTAGTCACCAGGCAGCAGCTTGATGCCGCGGCCATGCTCGTCCACGTAGAGCGTTTCGCTCACAGAAGAGCCATCGGAATCCTGACCGCTCACCTGTACGGGAATCTTGGAGCCGGTGGAACAGTCGAGGCCCGCGGCATGCACGCCAATCTGCACTGACATCATCGTGTGGGCATTGGCGGCGACAGCGGCAGCCTGCTCTTGCTGATATCCGTTCCAGGCGGCATAGCCTGCGCCGCCGGCGACGAGCGCGACGGCCACGACACTGGCGACCATCAGATTGCGGCGCTTGGGCGACATCTTGCGATGGCGAACCTCGGCCTCGCGTGCTGAGGGAACGGACGGTAGGGGGATATCGCCCATGGCGATGGTCTCGTCCACGGCAGGCGCAGAGCCCAGGCCAGGAAGTTCGCGGGTCAGCGAATCCTCGGCCGGCAAGCTGTCGAGCAAGACGGTTTCCTCGCCCGTGTCGGATTCGGGCTGATTGCCGGCCTCGCTTTCGGTGTCTTCGTGACCTGCCTCATCTTCGGCAGGCTCAACGTCGCCTGCATCCTGATCATCGGACTGCGCCTCGGCTTCTGGCTCATCCTGCACATCAATATCCGAATCGTCAAACGCAATCTCATCGAGTGAAATCCGGTCTAAGCTCTCCAAGGCCTCAGCGCAAGCTTCTGCATCTTGGGCCACATCCTCTTGGCCCATCGTCTCATCATTCATACATCCCCCAAGCTCAATATCGGGACAACAATGTACCCAAAATTGGGGTCACATAGAGCTGTCAGGCGGTTGGAAATCTGATTTTATCTGTGAGAGAGGTTTTGCATATGTGCGTGAATGCGCGCAACAACAAAAAGCCCCGGAAAGCGGGCGAATCGCTTTCCGGGGCTGCGCATGACGCGCGATTGCGGCATCGGCTAAGTTTGCCTACATCCAAATGTGGACGGAATAAACATGTTACTCGGCGTGTGCGTAATCAACCTTGGCGCGGCGAGCAGTAGCCTTCTCCCAATCGCTGGTGCCCTCAAAGACATCCTGCTTATAGGGATTGCGGCCGAGCTTCTTGGCGCGGTAGGCAATGTAGATGATTGCGGCGACGTTGGCGATCAGCGCGGCGATCGAGACCGCGGTAGCGGCGCCGGGGTCGAGCGTGGAGTGGGTCACAAAGATGGACTCCTCCTGGAAGTACGGGAACACCTGGGCAAACATGCACCAAATAGCCAGCGTAAAGGCGCGGTTCTGAATCCAGCCGCCCTTGTTCCAGATAAAGGCGGCAACGGTGGGCGCCAGCAGCAGCGCAAAGCCGCAGAACCAGGAGTGGGTGGGCAGGCAGTTGTAGGTGTAGCAGAAGTTCCAGATATCGTAGGCGATGATGTAGACCCAGGTCATGTCGGGCCACAGCATATCGGTCTGATCCTCGGAGGCGTAGACACTCCACCAACCGGTCATGCAGAAGATGTTGATGATACCGGCGATGCCGTTGAACACGTTGTTCCAGCCGGCCAGCTGCGTAGCACCTTCTGAGGTGACCCAGGTGGACTCGCCCAGGACAAAGAAGTGATAGGCGCTCTCGAAGTCGGACACGACGGCGATCATGATGTTGATGGCGACGATCACAAACGGCCACGCGCGGAACCAATGCGCCTTGCCGATCTTTCCCCACTGGTACTTAATGGCAATGAAGCCCCAGCAACCGGCCAGTGCCGCGTATACCTTGGCGTAGTGGAACCAGCTGTTCTGGTACACATGGGTGGGGTTGGTGAGCGCCCACTCGGCACCCTGCGAAACGCCGATGGCGATGGCGACGCAGTAGATGGTCATGGCCAGCGGAGCCACGCCAAAGATGATTGCCGCGCCGAGCTTGGTGCGGCGGCCGACCTCGTTGAGCACGATGAGGCCAATAAAGACCATGGCCCAGCCGGCCCAGTGGATAAGGGTATCGCTACCCCAAACATCGAACAGCATGCTGCTCTCCTTTCACACGCCCGCGGCCCCTCTTCTGATCGCGGGCAGTTTGGCCAAATGGCGTCAGTTCTGGGGCTTGCGCTCCGGATACTTGGCGGTATAGCCCTCGATGTGGAGCGTCGAGGCGATAATCTCCTTGACCGTCTCGTCGGGCACATCGGGGTGCGTGCGGATATACATCAACAGTCCCATGATGAGGGTGTAGAACGTCTCGTAAACATGGTCGATGCGTAGCTCATGATGGGCGACAAAATCCACCACGGTGGTGTCGCAGATATACTGCGCCACGCGCTGGACCACGTTGTGCAAAAAGCCGCCGTAGAGCGCGCCGCTGCTCGAGGTGAGCGTGCTTGGCAGCTCGTGGCCGCTCACGACCAGGTGCTTAAAGAGCGGGGCGACGGTGTCGAGTGCGCCTTCGATGTCGCCAACCGTGCGGCTGGCGTTCCACTGCTCGAGCTCGGCGATAAAACCGTCGATCGCTTCGTCCATAACAGCGGTGACGGCGGCGTCCATATCGGCAAAGTAGTGGTAGAACAATGAACGCGTGCAGCCGGCTCGCTTGGTCACGGCCGATACCGATAGGTGGGACACGCCCAGCTCGGAGCTTACGGTACGTACGGCATCGAGGATCTCGCGACGGCGTTCGTCGCCCGTCAGGCGCTTTGCCGCGCTATCGGATGCGGGAACGGCATCGACCACAGAGGTATCTGCTGTGTTGTTGCCCATGTTTTTGCCGCCTTTCATCCTCTTTTGCCTGACCGTTCGCCTAACAGTCTTGAATATTGTTGACGGTTCGTCAATACTATTTTTGACACAATGTCAACTAATGGCGGGTGAACGGCATGGGGCATGCCCGGCCTGCAAAAAAAGAGGGGCGCCGCGGTCTCGCCGGGCTGCGGCAAGAGAAGGGACAACCATGATTCTCAACGGACCGGGGATTAGCTATACCGAGCCCGATATCGGCGCGGAGTTCGTGCCGCCGCTGCCGGAGCATCCACGCGAGGCAATCGTCAAGTTGTGCGAGCACTGCACCAACCGTCTACTGCATCGCGATGAGCTGCTGGGCTACGAGTACTGGTCGTTTGCCGAGGCCGCAACTGACGAGCAGGCCGAAGTGCTCTGCAAGATGAAGATGCGCCGTCCCTATACGCTGCCCGAGATGGTCAAGCTCACCGGCATGCCCGAAGCCGATATCGAGAAGATGCTCGACGACATGAGCTACACGGGTCTGCTCGAGTACAACTGGGAAAACCCCGAGCGCGCCAAGCAGTGGGTGCTGCCCATGCTGGTGCCGGGTTCCGCCGAGTTCCTCAACATGCGCGTGAGCCAGCTCGAGGAGCACCCGGTCTATGCCAAGTTCTTTGAGCAGGCGTCCAAGGGACCGCTGTCCAAGGCCACGCCGATGGTGCCGCCCGGAGGCGCCGGCATCGGCATGCACGTCATTCCGGTCGAGAAGGCCATCGACGCCGCGAGCACCTCGGTGCCGATCGAGCATATCGAGCACTGGCTCGACAAATACGATGGCAAATATGCCGCTAGCACCTGCAGCTGCCGCGCGAGCCGTCGCGTGATGGGTGAGGGCTGCGCCGACGACCCCGCCGACTGGTGCATTGCCGTGGGCGATATGGCCGACTATGTGGTTGAGACCGACCGCGGCCATTACGTGACGCGCGACGAGGTCTACGACATCCTGCGCCAGGCCGAGGACAACGGCTTTGTGCACCAGATCACCAATATCGACGGCGAGAACAAGATCTTCGCCATCTGCAACTGCAACGTCAACGTGTGCTATGCCCTGCGCACCTCGCAGCTGTTCAACACGCCCAACCTGTCGCGCTCGGCCTATGTTGCCAAGGTCGAGAAGGACAAGTGCGTGGCCTGCGGTCGCTGCGTTGAGGTGTGCCCGGCCGGTGCCGCCAAGCTCGGCCAGAAGCTCTGCAGCAAAAAGGCCGGTGGACAGGTGCCCGAGTATCCGCGCCAGGAGCTGCCCGATGCCACCAAGTGGGACCACACCAAGTGGTCGCCCAACTACCGCAACGACAACCGCATCGAGACGCATGAGTCCGGCACCGCTCCCTGCAAGACGGCCTGCCCCGCGCACGTTGCCGTTCAGGGCTATTTGAAGCTCGCGGCTCAGGGTCGCTATGACGAGGCCCTAGCACTCATCAAGCGCGAGAACCCGCTGCCCGCTATCTGCGGCCGTGTGTGCAACCGCCGCTGTGAGGATGCCTGCACCCGCGGCCGTGTGGACGCCGCCGTGGCTATCGACGAGGTCAAGAAGTTTATCGCCCAGCGCGATCTGGACGCCGCGACCCGCTACGTTCCGCCCGTGGTGACGCCGACGCGCGCCGGCGGCTTCGACCAGAAGATCGCCATCATCGGTGCCGGTCCGGCCGGCCTGTCCTGCGCTTTCTACCTGGCCGAGAAGGGCTACAAGCCCGTCGTGTTCGAGAAGAACGAGCGCCCGGGCGGCATGCTCACCTACGGCATTCCCAGCTTTAAGCTGCAGAAGGACGTCATCGAGGCCGAGGTCGAGATCATTCGCCTGATGGGTGCCGAGTTCCGCTATGGCGTGGAAGTCGGTCGCGACGTGACGCTCGACGAGCTGCGCGCGCAGGGCTTTAAGGCCTTCTACGTTGCCATTGGCTGCCAGGGCGGCCGCCTTGCGGGCATTCCGGGCGAGGGTGCCGAGGACGTGACCGTGGCCGTCAACTTCCTTCGCGAGGTTAACAGCGGCAAGATTGATTCCCTGTCCGGCCGTACCATTGTGGTGGGCGGCGGCAACGTGGCCATCGACGTTGCCCGCAACGCCTGCCGTCTGGGCTCTGAGCACGTTGAGATGTTCTGCCTGGAGAGCGAGGCCCAGATGCCCGCCAGCGAGGAGGAGCGTCGCGAGGCCGTTGAGGACGGCGCTCACATCAGCTGCGGCTGGGGCCCCAAGGAGATTCACCTGGACGAGGCCGGTCGCGTATGTGGCATTACCTTTAAGCGCTGCACGCGTGTCTTTGACGACGAGGGCCGTTTTGCGCCCGAGTACGACGAGAACGATCTGCGCCGTGTCGATGCCGACCGCGTGGTCATGTCAATTGGCCAGTCCGTTGTGTGGGGCGACCTGCTAGCTGGCTCCAAGGTGGAGCTTGGCCGCGGCCAGGGTGCCCTTGCCGATCCCCAGACCTACCAGACCGCCGAACCCGACATCTTTGTGGGCGGTGACGTCTACACCGGTCCGAGCTTTGCCATCGACGCTATCGCCGCCGGCCACGAGGCCGCGGTGTCCATCCATCGCTTTGTGCAGCCGGGCTCCACGCTCACCATCGGCCGCAACCAGCGCCGCTACACCGCGCTCGATCGCGACGACGTTGTGCTCGAGGGCTACGACAACGCGAGCCGCGAGGTTGCGCATGTGGACCGCGAACGCGAGAAGGCTGCGCCGTTTAGCGAGTATGTTGAGACCTTTACCGAGGAGCAGGTGCGCACCGAGACCGCCCGCTGCCTGGGCTGCGGCGCCTCGATCGTCGACCCCAACAAGTGCATTGGCTGCGGCCTGTGCACCACCAAGTGCGCGTTTGACGCCATCCATCTGGATCGCGATCGCCCCGAGTGCTCCACGATGGTCAAATACGAGCAAAAGCTCCCGAGCCTTGGCAAGTATGCTTTAAAGCGCGCCATCAAAATTAAGTTCGGGAAGAAATAAAAGAACATAACGACTAAAAGAACGGCGCAGAAGCCAGTTGGGCGGCGGAAGGAACACAAGTGCACGAGCTCGGGATTGTTTATCACATCATTCGCGATGTTGAGAATGTAGCGCGCGCTCATGGCGTGCGTCGCGTTTCGAGCGTAACGTTGCTGTTGGGCGAGGTCTCGGGCGTCGTTCCCGACTTGCTACTCGACGCTTGGCGCTGGGCAGCAGATAAAAAGCCTATCGCGCAGGGCGCGGAGCTTATCGTGGAGCCCGTCGAGGCCGTGACACATTGCGAGGCGTGCGGCCGCGACTACGCGACGGTCGAGCACGGCAAGACCTGTCCCCATTGCGGTAGCGGCGAGACCTATTTGCTGCAGGGCCAAGAGGTAATGATCAAACAGATCGAGACTCCCGACGAGGACCCGGCAGACGCTGCTCCTGACGGCCTCTCCGACGCACCCGATGCCGTCGACGCCGCCAACCCACTCCACATCGCCTAACATCCAATGACTGCATGGGCTAGAGTTCTA
>JAXKGH010000187.1:0-22011 GCA_036550475.1 Collinsella sp.
CTTAGAGGTCCTCGCGCCAGAAGGGCATGCTCATGCAGCGCGGGCCGCCGCGGCCGCGGGAGAGCTCGGCGGAGGGCACGACGAGAAGGTCCAGGCCCTCCTTGTACAGCACGTCGTTGGTGACGGTGTTGCGGGCGTAGACGCAGATCTTGCCGGGCTCGACGCACAGGGTGTTGGAGCCGTCGTTCCACTGCTCGCGGGAGGCCGCGATCGGGTCGCCGCCGCCGCAGGGGATCAGCTTGACCTGGTCGACGCCGGTGGCGTCCTCCAGGACGTGCTCGAGGGTGTCCTCGATCAGGCGGATGTTCACGTCGCCCGGGTTCTTGCCGGCGGTCAGCTCGTAGACGCGCAGGGTGCCCATGATGGCGGGGTGGATCGTGAACTTATCGACGTCGATCTGGGTGAAGACCGTGTCGAGGTGCATGAAGGCGCGCGAGACCGGGATGTCGAAGGCCAGGATGCGCTCGACCTTGGAGTCGGAGTTCCAGAAGATGTTCTGGGCCATGACGTCGATGGCCGCGGCCTGGGTGCGCTGGGAGATGCCGACGGCGAGGGTCTTCTCGTTGATGTTCAGCACGTCGCCGCCCTCGGTGTGGAACTGGCAGTCGCGGCGGAAGTACAGCGAGACGTCCTTGTAGTCGGGGTGGTACTTGAAGACGTACTTGCCGTACAGGGTCTCGCGGTTGCGGGTGACCGAGTACATGCGGTTGAGGTTGACGCCCTCGCCGACGACCGCGAACGGGTCGCGGGTGAAGTAGAGGTTGGGCATCGGGTCGATGATCAGGTCGGACTCGGACTCGGAGTTGACCAGGGAGTCGAGGGTCGTGGACGCCGTGAGGGGCATGTCGATCTCGGCCTTGGTCATGCCGGCCATGGTCTTCTTGACGAACTCGAGGTTGTCCTCGATGGAGTCCAGCTTCTCGCGGACGATCTGCGGCATGTGCTGGCCGCGGATGCCGGCCTCGGCGATGTACTGGTCGGTGAACTCGGCGCGGGCGCCGGGGACCTGGTCGAACACCTCGGCGACGAGGTTCTCGAGGTAGAGGACCTCCACGCCCTGGTCCCTCAGGATCTGGGCGAAGGTGTCGTGCTCCTGCTGTGCGACCTCCAGGAACGGGACGTCGTCGAACAGGAGTCGCTCGAGCTCGTCGGGCGGCAGGTTGAGGAGCTCGTCGCCGGGACGGTGCAGGCAGACCTTCCTGAGCTTGCCGATCTCGGAAGGCACGTGCAGACCTTTCGTCATGGCCTCCTACCTTTCTTTCGGGCCTTACTGGCCGAATGTATCAGCGCCCCTCCGTATGGGACGCTGCTTGCTGACAGCTCTAGTTATAACCAAAAACCACCCGCAATTCCACCTCGCCCCCGAACGGTCAGCAAAGTGCGATGAACGGTATATCGCATATGATTCCCCCATGATGCACTTCAGTTCTCTAAAGCAGGTTTTCAAAGGTAATCGTTCTTTTTTCTAAGGAATTGAGCAAGATTGCACAAATAATTTCATGTTTAGGAATTGCATAGCTAAAACTGTTTTCTGCATATTTATGTCGTCTGTCCATGATTCAATTTGGATTCGATTATATTCAGCTAGCAATCATTCTTATTCATACATCCTCACCAATTGAGTATGGATATAGATTGTTTTCAAAACGAGTCGGGCAGTTAGTTGCATGCCTTGACGGCGTAAGAAGTAGGTAAAGATACCGTTCGCACAATACGTCCGTGCCACAAGTCGACTAAATTGAGACAATAGTGAATAGGGTTAGGCTACCGTCCCCTGCGGGGACTGAACGGACAGATGCATATGCCGAGCAAAATCGAAAAAAAGCAAGCCGCCGCAAAGCTGCGCAAACCGCCGCGCGACTTCTCGTACACGCAGAACCGAGAGCTCAGCTGGCTGCGCTTTGACAACCGTGTGCTCGACGAGGCTTTTGATGAGTCCGTGCCGCTGTTCGAGCGCCTTAAGTTCGTCTCGATCTTCGAGTCAAACCTCGACGAGTTTCTCATGGTGCGTGTGGGCGGCCTGTCCGACCTTGCTGAGCTCAAAAAACAGCCTGTCGACAACAAGAGCAATATGACCGCCTCCGAACAGGTCGATGCTGTCATGGCCGAAATGCCCGGGCTCCTTACCCGTTGGGAGTCCATCTTTAAGAACATCGAGGGCAAGCTCGACACCCTGGGCGTTCACCGCGCGCGTGTCGATTCGCTTACGCCCGAGGAGCGCACCTTTGTAACCCGCTACTTCCAGGCCTACGTGTCGCCGGTCATCTCACCGCTGGTGATCGACCCGCGCCACCCCTTCCCCAACCTGCGCAACGGCGCGCTCTACCTGGCGTGCGGCCTGGACGGCGTCACCGACGAGGAAAGTCTGCTGGGCCTGATCGAGATTCCCGCCTCGATGAACCGCGTGGTCGAGATCCCCTCGCCCACCGGCACCTACTCCTACATCTTGCTCGAGGACGTCATCCTCGCCTGCCTGGACAGCTGCTTTGGCTCCTATAAGCCGCTCGACCGCGCGCTCATCCGCGTCACCCGCAACGCCGACATCGACCCGGACGGCGAGGGCGTCGAGGAGGAAGAGGATTACCGCCAGCACATGAAGCGCATCCTCAAGAAGCGCCTGCGCCTGCAGCCGGTAGTGCTCGCCGTCTCGGGCTCACTCGAGAAGCAGACGCTCAAGACTATCCGCAAGGCGCTCGAGCTCTCGCGTCGCTCGGTCTTTACCTGCGATATCCCGCTCAACCTGGGCTATGTCTTTGGCATTGAGGGCAAGATTCCCGAGCACCTGCGCAACGAGCTGCTCTTTACGCCATTTAAGCCGCAGCCCAACCCCACCATCGATATGTCCCGCTCCATCCGCGAGCAGGTGCTTCAGCACGACAAACTGCTCTTTTATCCCTATGAGGCCATGAACCCCTTCCTGGATCTGGTACACGAGGCCGCCTACGACCCCGAGTGCATCTCGCTGCGCATCACGCTCTACCGCGTGGCCAAGCAGAGTCGCCTGTGCGAGTCGCTGATCGATGCCGCCGAGAACGGCAAAGAGGTCACGGTGCTCATGGAGCTCCGCGCCCGCTTCGACGAGCAGAACAACATCGAGTGGGCCGAGCGTCTGGAAGAGGCAGGCTGCACCGTCATCTACGGCTCCGAAGGCTTTAAGTGCCACTCCAAGATCTGCCAGCTCACCTATCGCGAGGGCATGGCGCTAACGCGCCTCACGCTTTTGGGCACCGGCAACTTTAACGAGAAGACGGCCAAACTCTACAGCGACTTTATGCTCATGACCGCCCATCCCGGCATCGGCGAGGACGCCAACCTGTTCTTCCGCAACCTGTCGCTGGGCAATCTGCGCGGCGATTACCGCTTCCTGGGCGTGGCGCCCGTAGGCCTGAAGCCGCTCATCATGCGCGGCCTAGATCGCGAGATCCAGCGCGCCCTCGCTGGCGAGCCCGCCCGTGTGTTCTTTAAGCTCAACTCGCTCACCGACCGCGAGGTCATCGACAAAATCGCCGAGGCATCGTGTGCCGGCGTGCGCGTGGACATGATCATCCGCGGCATCTCGTGCCTCAAGCCGGGTGTTCCGGGCAAGACCGAGAACGTGCATGTCCGCTCCATCGTCGGACGCTTTTTGGAGCACGCCCGTGTTTACGCTTTTGGCGTGGACTCGGACATGATTTACCTGAGCTCGGCAGACATGATGACACGCAACACCGAGCACCGCGTGGAAATCGCCTTCCCTGTGCTC
Organism: Collinsella sp.; assembly: GCA_036550475.1. Taxonomy (GTDB): domain Bacteria; phylum Actinomycetota; class Coriobacteriia; order Coriobacteriales; family Coriobacteriaceae; genus Collinsella. The sequence continues at coordinate 3,743 of JAXKGH010000187.1, forward strand.
GACCCCACCTGCCGCGCCCTGGTACACGAGTACATGGGCATGCAGCTGCGGGACAACGTGAAGGCCCGCAGCCTCACGAGCGACGGCACCTGGGTCCCCGTGGAGCGTGCAGAGGGTGAGAAACCCTTCAACTCGCAGGAAGCTCTACTGGAGCGTGCCTATCGCAACGCCGAGGCCGCCGCGCAGCAGCGTGCGCAGGAGAAGGAACGTGTGGCCGAGGAGGCCATTCAGGCCGAGGTTGAACACGGGGCAGCTGCCAAACCGGAAGCGGTTGCAGCTCCCCCGGTGAATGAGCCCGAGGCTGCCGCAGAGCCCGCCGTGGAGAAAGCGCCCGAGGTTCAGAAGGTCCAGGCGACCGTCATTGAGCCCGAGCCTGCACCTGCACCTCAGCCCGAGCCGCAGGTCACCAAACCCGCACCCGAGACGAGTGCCCGCCGCGAGAAGCCCGCTGGCAAGACCAAGGCCATCGAGCGCCATCGCCCCGGTCGCGTGCGCATGGGACTGGGTCTGATCGGCCTGGGTCTTAAGACGCTCATTACCGGCAAGACGAAATAGACGTTTGTAGAAGCGCCCCGCATTTGAGGAAAGCCTCGGATGCGGGGCGCTTTTCCCTGCTACCATGGTGCGGACAACAACGCGAATGACAGGCAGGGATATGAAGCTCACTATAGAATCGATGACCTACGGCGCCGATGGGCTGGCGCACGCCGACAACGGCAAGGCCGTCTTTGTGCAGGGCGCCGTGGCAGGCGACACCGTCGAGGCCGAGGTCGTGCAGGACGGCAAGTCATTCATGCGTGCCCGCACCACCGAGATTCTGGAGCCAAGCCCCGATCGCATTCAGCCTCCCTGCCCCTTCGTGGGCATCTGCGGCGGCTGCTCGTGGGGCAATCTCTCACGCACGGCACAGCTCGCCGCCAAGGAGCAAAACCTGCGCTCCACGCTCGAACGCATTGGCAAGTTCGCTCCTGAGCAGGTCGATGAGCTGGTGCAGCCCATCCGCCACACCAAGGACGACTGGGGCTACCGCAATAAAATCGAGCTCGAACCGACCGTCGTCAACGGTCGCGTGCGCCTTGGCATGCACGGTATCGACCCCAGCAAGATCGTGACCGTCGATGCGTGCCCGCTGTTCGATAAGCGTTTTCCCAAGGCGCTCAAATCGGTCGTCGGCGCACTCAACTATCTAAGCGGCAGCCATGATTTGGGCCTCGAGCGCGTGGGCATTCGCGCCTCGCGCCGCACTAAGGCGCTCGAAGTCGCACTCTGGACGCCCACGGGTTCCTTCCCGCGCTCGCAAGTCTCGCGCGTGCTGGCAGACGCCGCGCACCCCACAAGCGTGGTGCGCGTGATGAGCAAGGGCGAGAAGAAGGCCCGCCGCGTCTCTAAGGTAGAGATGCTCGCCGGCGAGGGCTCGTGGACCGAGAACATCGCCGAAGGCCAGATGCGCCTGTCCGCTCCGTCGTTCTTCCAAGTCAACACCAAGGGTGCCGAGATTTTGATCGAGCTCGTTATGGACGCCCTCGACCCGCAGGAAGACGAGCTGGCCGTGGACCTGTACTGCGGTGCCGGCACCTTTACCCTGCCGCTCGCCCGCCGCTGCGATTACGTCGCCGCCGTCGAGGCCTACGGCCCGGCCGTGCGCGACCTGCGTCGCAACCTGGAGATCAACAAGCTCGATAACGTCGACGTCATCGGCGGCGATGCCGTGCGCGAGTTCCCCGACCAGGATGCCGATGTCTTGGTAGTCGATCCGCCGCGCGCGGGCTTAGCGCCCGAGGCCATCGACCTCATCGCGAGCACGAGCGCCCGCGATGTCGCCTACGTGAGCTGCGACCCGGCAACTCTGGCCCGCGACCTCAAACGCTTTGTCGAGGAGGGCACCTTCTCCCCCGTCAAGATCACGCCGGTCGACCTATTCCCGCAAACCTTCCACTGCGAAACCGTCGTCCACCTCAAGCGCAACTAGACACATGATCATTGCTCAGAAAAATCATTGGGAAATCGAGCGTGGCAAGCGGAGGTCTTCGGGGTATAAGACGGCTAATTGTATGCCGTCTATGAAAGGAACCCTCATGCCCAGCGTTGCCGTTCTCGCCGCCGATGGCTTTGAAACTATTGAGTGCTTGACCATGGTCGACGTCATGCGTCGCGGCGGCGTGCGTGCCACGCTCGTCTCGATTATGCCCACGCGTGAGGTCGTAAGCTCGCTGCAGATCCCCGTGACCTGCGATGCGCTCTTTGATGAGATCAACTTTGACGAGTACGACTGCGTCGTGCTGCCCGGCGGCCTACCCGGTGCCACCAACCTGCGCGCCGATCAGCGCGTCTGCGACGTGGTCTGCGAGTTCGCCGCGACCAAGCACGTCGCCGCCATCTGCGCCGCCCCGTTTATCCTGGGCGAGCTCGACCTGCTCGAGGGGCGCCACGCCACGTGCTTCCCTGGCTTTGAGAAAAGCTTCCCCGAAGGCGCCTATACCGGCGAGAAGGTTACGCAAGACGGCAACATCATCACCGCTAGCGGCATGGCCCAGTCGCTCCCCTTTGCGCTTGAGCTGCTGCGCACGCTCGCCGGCGACAAGGCCGTCGAGAAAGTCGCCGAGGGCATCCAACTATGATTTTGGCTTCGCAATCGCCGCGACGCATAGAGCTGATGCGCGAGGCAGGCTACAACATTCGCGTGATTCCCGCGGATATCGACGAAACGCCCTTTGATGGCGAGGCCCCGCTCACGCTTGTCGAGCGCTTGGCACGCGCCAAGGCGGCTGCCGTTGCTGCCGAGTATGCCGAGCCCAATGAGCTAACGGTCGCGGCCGACACCATCGTCACCTTTGACGGCAAGATTCTGGGCAAGCCGGCAACCGAGGACGAGGCGCGCACCATGCTCCGTGAGCTTTCGGGCCGCACGCACCAGGTCGCAACCGGCGTCTGCATCGTTAAGGCAGGCAATACGGCCGCCCCGCATGCCGCCGAGAGCCTGTCCTTTGTCGATGTGACCGACGTGACGTTCTACGAGCTCACCGACGAGCAGATCGAGCGCTACGTCGCCTCGGGTGAGCCCATGGACAAGGCCGGCGCCTACGGCATTCAGGGCACAGGCGGACGCATGCTCGTGCACGATATTTCGGGCGACTTCTATAACGTGGTGGGCCTACCCATCGCCCGCGTCGCGCGCGCGATTCAAAAACTCTCGTAATTGCATCTGGCGCTGGGTATTCCCCAGCGCCTACAATTTTGGCGTACCGTACGGATCCCGACCGGGCACAAGGCGCGGCGGAAAACCGATAGGAGTTAAACATGGATACACTGCTCGAGGCCATTGACGTCTGCGATGTCGATGGCTTTTGCTATGGCAACTATACGGACGAGGAGGCCGGCACCGGTTGCACCGTAATCGTGGCACCCGAGGGCGCCACCGGCGGCGTTGACGTTCGCGGCGGTGCTCCAGCATCGCGCGAAACCGACCTGCTGCGACCCGAGAACACCGTCGACAAGGTCCACGCCGTCTGCCTTTCGGGTGGATCGGCCTTTGGCCTCGAGGCTGCAAGCGGCGTCGCTCGCGAGCTTGAGAGCCGCGGCATCGGCCTTCCCGTCGGCCCCACGCAGGTGCCTATCGTGTGCTCCAGCTGTATCTTCGACCTTGCCTTTGGCGACCCCACCGTGCGCCCCGACATTGAGGCCGGCATCGCCGCCGTGCGCGAAGCACTCGACCACACCCCCACCAAGCTCGAACAGGGCAACGTAGGCGCCGGCACCGGCGCCACTGTAGGCAAGCTCATGGGGCCTGCCACCTGCATGAAGGCCGGCCTTGGAGCTGCTGCCGTGGCGCTCGGCCCCATCAAGGTGGGCGCCGTGGTCTCAGTCAACGCCTGCGGCAACGTTGTCGACCCCTTCACCGGCGAGTGGGTCGCCGGCATGCGCGCCGCAGCCGATAGCGACCAGATCGTCGACATGGAACTCGCAGCCTTTGCCGCCGCCGGATCCATGCAGATGCCGCTCGACCGCACCAACACCACCATCAGCTGCATCATCACCAACGTGGAACTCACTAAGGCACAAGCCACCAAGGTCTCCCAGATGGCCGCAGACGCCTACGCACACGCCATCCGCCCCACACACACCACCAACGACGGCGACACCATCTACACCCTCGCCAGCGGCAAACTGGGCGCCCAGGCAAGCGCCGCCGTTCCCCTAGACCTGCTGGGCATGCTCGCCGTAAGGGCCCTACAGACCGCCATCGTAAACGGAGCCAAAACCGCCAAAACCTCCCACGGCATCCCCGGCGCCGCGAAGTAGCCTAACCTGACAATCGATTCTTATAGCAGAGGCCCCTTGGCCCTTAGTTTGCTACTGCGAGCAGGACTGTTCGCAGTAGCAAACTAAGGGCCAAGGGGCCCAGTCAACCTATCAGCAGCGATTACTCAGCAGCTAGTTGAATTTGAAGATCTTTGAGGCAAGACGGTATAGGCCGAGTGTAGTTTTGTCACCGGCACGACCGCGCAGATTGGTGAAGAACCCGACCACGCCGTAGCGGGCACGACGATACATGCGCTCGTCATAGGCCTTCAAATCATTCCACAGCGTCTTTAGGCGCTCGTCGGCGCAATCTTCCTCGGAAAGCTTGGTAAGCACCGAGCAGATCGCCATCATCATGGTGAAGTAGCCCATCATGTACGAACGCAGGCGCGACGACTCAACATCGCTGTACAAGTGGTACGACTCCATCATGATACGCGTAACACGGAACTGCTGGTCCAGACGCTTGACCATCGTTGCCTCGTTGACGCTCTGGCCCTCGCGACCGATAAAGTAGCGGTAGAGGTCGATGTCGGCGTAGTACATGGTCTTGCAACGCGGCAGCGGCACGTAGGCGTAGATGTTGTCCACATAGAACGTGTGCGGCGGCATGGGAAGGTTGGACTCGCGCAGCACATCCGTTCGATAGCACAGGCTGTGCATGAGTAGGTTCTGGTCCAGGCGAAAATGACCGATCTGATCCCAGGAAAAGATCTTTTTGCGCGGCAGGGCAAATTTGTAGCCAATAGCGGTATGCGTGCCCTCGTAAACCTTCTCGTACACGTAGTTCGAGATAAACAGGTCAACGCGCTGATCACGCTCTTCAAAGCCACGCAGAATCGACAGCATAGTCGAAAGAGCCGCAGCGTCGAGCCAGTCGTCCGAGTCGACAACCTTGTAGTAGGTGCCCTGCGCCTCGCGCAGACCCGAAAGAACGGCAATACCGTGACCGCCATTCTCCTGGTGCACCGCGCGGATGATTCCAGGATAACGGGCCTCCCACTCGTCGGCCTTGGCGGCCGTCTCGTCCTTGGAGCCGTCGTCCACCACGATAATCTCGATATCGGTGGCGTAATTGCTCCCCTCCAAGATGGAGGTGATGCAATGGTCCATGTCCTTGGCGGCGTTATACGAGGGAATACCGAATGTTATGACTTTATGCATGGCAGGCGATAATCTCATCCGAAAGATCGAGGGCGGAATTGGTCACGGCGTCCATATCGTAGTAACGATACTCGGCCAGACGACCCACTGGGTGGAAGTTCGTCAGGTTCTGGACGCGCTCAAGATAGCGCTCATAGAGCTCACGGTTCTCGGGCTCAAGAATGGCGTAGTACGGCGTCTCGCCCGAGTCGGGCGTATAGGCCTTGGAGTACTCCTTCATGATGGTGGTCTTGCCGGGCAGGACCTGACCGGTCATGTTCTTGAACTCGGTGATGCGCGTGTAGTCCTCGCTCGTGGTGTAGTTGACGGTGCCCACGGGCTGGAACTGGTCCATATCGAGCGTCTCGAACTTCATATCGAGCGTGCGGTACGGCAACGCGCCCAAGTCGAGGTTGAACAGCTCATCGAGCGGACCTGTATAGACAATCTCGCCGCCGTAGACCTTACCGTCGACCTTGACGGTGGTCTCGTCGATCTCAAAAAGATCGCGGGCGTCCACGTCGCAGAACACGTCAATCAGGTCGTGGTCGAGCATGTGCTCAAAGAGCGCCGTGTAGCCCTCCTGCGGCATGCCCTGGAAGGGAGCTTGCGGGAAGTAGCGGTCATCATCGCCCACAAAGACGGGAACGCGGCCGGTGATCGAGGGGTCGATCTGATCGGGCGTCTGGCCCCACTGCTTCATGGTGTAATGCAAAAAGACATTCTCGTAGACGTAATCGGCGACCTCGGCAAGATCCGGGTCGTTCTTCTTACGCAGCTCCATAATGGGCACCTTGACATCCTTGCCAAAGGTCTCCACGAGCTTCTGATACAGCTCCTCGCCGCGCTCGTCACCAAAGGCGAGCTTGAGACTCGCATGGTTGAAGGGCACGGGCATAAGGGTACCGTTGATGTTGGCGAGCACCTTGTGCTGATAATCCGTCCACTTGGTAAAGCGCGACAGGAAATTGTGCACGCGCTCGTTAAAGGTGTGATAGATATGCGGACCGTACTCGTGGATCAGGATTCCGGCCTCGTCAGTGCAGTCATAGGCATTGCCCGCAATGTGGCTACGGCGCTCCAAAACGGCAACACGATAGCCGATGGTCTCGGCAAGACGGCGGGCGCAAACGGCACCGGCATATCCAGCACCGACGACAATCATGTCGTACGCGCCGGCGTTAAAGCCTTCAGGCAGGCCTGAGGTAATCTGCATCGATACTCCTTGTCAAAAGCCACGGGCTCGTTAGCTGGGCTTTTCTCGAACATTCTTCGAGACATATTTATCAGAGCGATTATAGCGCTAATGCGTCCTATAATGAGCTTGCCACACAAGGAAAGCTCAAGCACCGCGGCGAACATAATTGAAAGGTAAACCCGCTAGCAGCGGGTTTATTCGTGAACAGCCGGGCGCCTGGAGCTTAGCGAAACGCTTGTAAGGAGTAACATGAGCGATTTCCTAAACCGTATGAAGTCTGCCGCCAAGGCCGACCTTAAGACGATCGTCCTGCCCGAGGGCGAGGATCCGCGCACTATCGTCGCGGCCACCAAAATCATCGAGGAGGGCCTGGCAAAGATCGTCATCCTGGGCAACCCCGACGAGATCAACGTTCCCGGCGCTACCGTCATCGACCCGCGCAATGCCGAGAAGCACGAGGAGTACGCACAGAAGTTTGCCGAGCTCCGCGCCAAGAAGGGCGTTACCATCGAGCAGGCTCGCGCCCAGGTGATGGACGCCACCTACTTTGGCACCATGATGGTCAAGATGGGCGACGCCGACGGCCTGGTCTCCGGCGCCTGCCACTCCACCGCCGACACCCTGCGCCCCGCGCTGCAGATTCTCAAGACCGCCCCGGGCACCAAGCTGGTCTCGGCCTTCTTCGTGATGTGCACCGACACCCCGCAGTTCGGCACCGACGGCACGCTGATCTTCGCCGACTGCGGCCTCAACATTAATCCGTCTTCTGACGAGCTCTCCGAGATCGCCATCGCCTCCGCTCACTCTTGGTCCACCTTCATGGGCAATGTTGAGCCGCACGTGGCCATGCTCTCCTACTCCACCATGGGCTCCGCCGGTGGCGAGGTCGCCAAGAAGGTCCAGGAGGCCGTGAAGTTCTGCAAGGAGAAGGCTCCCGAGCTCGCCATCGACGGCGACCTGCAGCTCGATGCCGCTATCGTCCCCACCGTCGCCCAGCTCAAGGCTCCCGGCTCCTCCGTCGCCGGTAAGGCCAACGTGCTCGTGTTCCCCGACCTCGAGGCCGGCAACATCGGCTACAAGCTGGTCCAGCGCTTCGCCGGCGCTGACGCCTACGGCCCCATCCTGCAGGGCATCGCCAAGCCGGTTAACGACCTGTCGCGCGGCTGCTCTGCCGACGACATCGTGGGTGTCGTGGCCATCACCGCCGTCCAGGCTCAGATGGCTGAGTAGCGTACATATCCCCTCGGGACCCTACAGGGTAAAGCTCTGAAAACGTCCTCGGACATGTCGGAAGCCCCCGCTGCGCACTACGTGCGGCGGGGGCTTCCTCCGTCCTGCGGAAAATTTTCAGAGCTTTACCCTGTAGGGTCCCTGCCGCTACGTGGCAATCGGGGCATCTGGAGTGGACGGCGGCTTGGCTACGAGCTGGGGCTGAAAATCTGAATGGATGGGTGCCGTTGTTGGGAGTGCAGGCGTTGCTGGCGGTGATCACTTTGGGACTGGAATTTCCGCCTGCTAGCAAAAAGGCCTCCGGAGCTGTTGCTCTGGAGGCCTTTCGTTTACTTGCAAATGCGCGCGTTAGTTGTTCTTGGTCAGGCGCTCGACGTCGTGGGCGATCATGTATTCCTCGTCGGTGGGGATGACCATAACCGTGACGGAAGAGCCGGCGGCGCTGATGACCTGTGGGCCGTTGCCCACGGCCTCGCGGTTCTTGTTGTTGTCGATGCGCACGCCCAGCCACTCAAAGCAGTCGCAGAAGGCCTTGCGGATCGACCAGTCGTTCTCGCCGATGCCGGCGGTAAAGGTAATGGTGTCCACGCCCGCCATGGAAGCGATCATGGAACCGGCCTGCTGCATGGCCTTATAGGCGAACATATCGAAGGCGAGCAGGCAGCGCTCGTCGCCCTCGGAGGCGCGCGTGCGGATGTCGCGGGCGTCGTTGGAAATGCCCGAGATGGCAAGCAGACCAGACTGCTTGTTCATCATGTCATCGACTTCCTGGTAGCTGTAGCCGCCCTCGCGCTGCAGGTAGCACACGGTGGCCGGGTCGATGGAACCACAACGGGTGCCCATCATCAGGCCATCGAGCGGCGTGAGACCCATCGTGGTGTCGCGGCACACGCCGTCCTCGATAGCAGCGAGCGAAGCACCGTTGCCCAGATGGCACGAAAGCAGGCGGTGGCAGCGCGAACCCAGGATCTCCTTGGCCATCATCCACTCATAGCGGTGGCTCGTGCCGTGGGCGCCGTACTTGCGCACGTGGTACTTGTCGCAAACGTCCTTGGGCAGCGCGTAGGTGTAGGCAACCTCGGGCATGGTCATGTGGAACGAGGTGTCGAAGACCGCCACGTTGGGCAGCTCCGGATACTTCTCACGGCAATACTCAATCGCTGCGGCCTCGCCGTAGTTGTGCAGCGGAGCAAGCGGTGCCACCTCAAGAATCTTGGCCATAACCTCGTCGTCGACAACCGCGGAATCATCGAAGTGCCAGCCGCCCTGAACGATACGATGCCCAATGCCATCAATCGTAAAGTCGGTCTTCTCGAGCTCCTCGAGCACGCGAGCGATAGCAGAGCGATGATCGGGGAAAGGGACCTCCTCGGTCTGCTTAGCGCCACCGTTCTCGGAGTGGCCAAAGATGCCCATGTCCGATCCGATACGCTCGCAGTTGCCCTTGGTGAAAACCTTGCGGGTATCGGTATCCAAAAGCTGATATTTAAGGCTTGAGCTGCCGGCGTTGACAACAAGTACGTTCATGAGACTCCTTCGCAGTGCAATACGGTCGACGCAGGCCCCTTAAGGCGGCCGCATTTTAATAAGAAGTTATCATATCTTGATAAATAGATATCAGCATATCGCCCAACGAGCGCAAAAGAGGGGCCGAACGGCGCTCGGTCGTCCAGCCCCTCCCCTCTTGCAATTACTTGCCGTTGACGATGCGCTCGACGTCGGAAGCGATCATGAACTCCTCGTCCGTAGGGATGACGAAAATCTTGACCTTGGAATCCTTGGCGGACAGGCACCAAGCGCCGTCGCCACGCAGGGCATTACGGGCGTGATCCATCTTGACGCCCATAAAGGCCAGACGATCGGCCACGCCAGCGCGAACGGCCGGAGCGTGCTCGCCGATGCCGGCGGTAAAGACCAGGGTGTCCATGCCGCACATGGAGGTGGCCATCTCGGCGGCCTTAGCGGCAATCTTGTAGACGAACATATCGAAGGCGAGCTGAGCCTCGGGGTCACCAGCAGCGGCGAGCTCCTCAACGTTGCGGCAGTCGTTGGTCTTGCCACCGGTCACAGCCAAAAGGCCAGACTTCTTGTTCATCATCTCGTCGACCTCGTCGAAGGTGTAGCCACCCTCGCGCTGCAGGTAGCACACGGTAGCCGGGTCGATGGAGCCGCAGCGGGTGCCCATCATGACGCCGTCGAGCGGCGTCAAGCCCATGGTGGTGTCCATGCACTTGCCGTCCTCGATGGCGCACAGGGAAGCGCCGGAGCCGATATGGCACACGACGACCTTGCGGGCCTCGCCGTTGGTCATCTCGGCGACCTTCTTGGAGATGTAGCGATAGCTGGTGCCGTGGGCGCCGTACTTACGGATGTGCAGCTTGTCGCAAACATCCTTGGGAAGGGCGTAGGTCTTGGCGACCTCGGGCATGTTGAAGTGGAAAGCGGTGTCGTAGACCGTGACGTTGGGCAGATCGGGATACTGCTCCAGGCAGTACTCGATAACGTTGGCCTCGGGGTTGTTGTGCAGCGGCGCCAGCGGGGCGACCTCGCGAATCTTGGCGAGGACGTCCTCGTCGACGAGGGAGGAATCACCAAAGTACCAACCGCCCTGAACGATACGGTGGCCGATGCCCTCGATCTTGACGCCGTTGGCCTCAAGGTCCTTCAGGACGACCTCGATGGCGACCTTGTGGTCGGGGAACTCGATGTTCTCGGTCACCTTCTTGGAGCCATTGGCAGCATGGGTGAAGGTACCACCGGTAAAGCAGACGCGCTCGCAGGAGCCCTTTGCGGACACCTTATGGGACTTGGTGTCGATGACCTGATACTTAAGGGTCGAAGATCCCGCGTTGACGACCAGAACGTTCATGTGTCTCCCTACTAACAGGCGGTGTGGCGCCGCCAGGTTACATACGCTTCAATAATAAACCCAAACGCCCTCGCGCTCGGGTTTATTGCGTTGATATATAAGTTATCGGTGCCTAAATACTCATGGCCTTTGACTTGTAAGACGAAATAGCGCGGGGATATACACCAGGGAAGAAATCCCGAGCGCAACAAGCAATACGACTCGAATGCCCGCGATGCTGCTCAACGCAGCATTGAACAGATAGAAAAGGATGGCACCCACCGCCACCATCTGGCTTTGGACCGAAATCAGTGAACAGCGCATCGAAGAATCGACAGCATTTTGAAAAATTGAGTATTTAATTGGAGCAAATAACGAGTACGCGACCGTCTGCAGTACATAGAACACGGGCAGCAAATAGACCGGAGTAAAGGGAATCAAAAACAGAGCAGCCAGGGAAAGGCGCACGATGCCGCAAATACGCGCAAAACGGCCCTTGTCGACATGAGCAATCACACTGGGCACAATAAGCCCCATGGAGGCCGAGGCAAGAAGCTGGACCGCAATGATCACACCCGAAGCGACGGCATTCATTCCGCGACCCGCAAGCAACAGTGAGAAAAAGTCTTCCAGGGCGACAAAAGCAAATGCCTGAGAGCAGTCCATGATGAACGCTGAACGAAGAATGTCGTTACGCGCAATAGCGGCACCGATCATCTTCGGGCTAATTCCACGCTTAGGTGTCGCTGTAGTGTCCCCTCTTCGCATCTCAGGAATGCAGACAACGACAACCAACGTCAACACCATTGCGATGATATCTGCCAAAAGACCAATGAGATACGCGCCAGCGGACGAAATGAAACCGCCCACACAAGCGGAGAGGGCATAAGAGGCATAGAAAACAAATCGCTCAACGACATTAAGCCTTACGAGCTGGTCCAGAGAGACGCTGTCAATGTAAATCGCTTCCATGGACCCGCTCATACATGCAGCGGCAAAACCTTTGAGAGCAAACGCGCCGATTAAAAGCAGAGGAGAACGGACGAGAAGCAGGGCGGCGTAGTATCCAAGCATCCCCACGACGCCAACGAGACCACTTGTCTTTCGTCCAAACCTATCGGCAATATAGCCAGTGGGAACTTCAAGGATGAACTTGCTCACTTGATATGCAATCATCATGCTAGAAATCGCCACCATCGAGAATCCGACGAATTCAAGGTAAACCGTCAGAAAATACAAAATGGTGCTGAAGTTCGACAGAAAAACAAACGTCATATAAAGCAAAACCGTACGGTTTTTCATGCTCCGCCCTCCAAGAGTCAACAATCTAAATCGGAATCTTGGAAAAGCATGAGGGCAAAGCCGTCAGTCATGTGTTACAAGGCGTCAACATTCACTTGACGACACGAGGCCAAATGGCCTCACGAAGCAAGATGACGCAATAGGTGAAGAAATACCGTCTGGTGTCGATCGGTCCAGGCATTTTGTCGATAGCAAAAGTAGATGGGCAAGGCTACGTCATGCGAACCTTCAATAGAGTACTCGCTCACTTCCGACCCATCTGATGCGAGAGAAGAGCCAGAAAAACCCAATATCAATCCCCCGGCTTGAAGAAACTCAGCCTGCGCTCTGTTTCCGTATTCGACGTCGCGGAAGCGGAAATTAACCAGCTGAGCTTCGGGGCATTGATTGATCGCATTGAGACAGGGCGACAAATTAATGGGAACAGCTAACCTGCCGCCCAGTAACTCACGAACGGTCATAGCACCCACAGATTGATGACCCGCTGGGCACGAAAGAACCTTGAGCTCCTTTTCACCCAAGTATTTCGAAGAAAGGACACTGTCCCTTGGTTCCTCAAATGAGATGGCCGCATCCGAAATGCCAAGCACAAGTGATTCAAAGCATGTAGCCGTTGGCTGATGCCACACATCAAGGTGAATCTGAGGGTGCGAGCTTTCAAACGAGTCGTACCAGTTTTCGGAAAAAAGACGCCCCCGCCCGTGAAGACAGGGGACGTAAAGACGAAAGTGGCCGTCGGGCGAAACGCCACCGTTCCCCGATTGGGTGTACTTTTTGAGATCGTCGACTTGTGCCAGGATCACGCGTGCACGACGCGCAAATTCTCTGCCCGCCGGAGACAAAACAGCCTCCCCCGCCGATCGATTGAGCAAAACGATCTGATACTCAGACTCCAGTTTCTTAATTGCCGACGAGACAGCCTGTGGGCTCACGTGAACGGCGCGAGCCGCTTTGCGCACGCCGCCGTAGTTCGCTACCGCTTGAAGGTATTCGAGTTGAGAAAACTGCATAGGTTACTCCAAAGGCAGCCAAGGCGACGGGCCGTGCGTCCTCAGATGAGGTTCTCGCCCAGGTTCTTGCCGCCGAGGACGTGCATGTGGAAGTGCATGACGGTCTGACCGGCGTTGACGCCCTTGTTGGAGATGACGCGGAAACCGTCCTCCAGACCCTTGGCCTTGGCGACCTCCTGGATGGCGTGGGCCATGGCGCCCATGGTCTCGGCGGGCACGTTATCGGCGATGTCACTGTAGTGCTTCTTGGGGATCACGAGCGTGTGGACCGGTGCCTGGGGATTGAGGTCGTCGAACGCGATGACCTGGTCATCCTCGTAGACGACGGTCGAGGGGATCTCGTGGTTGGCAATTTTGCAGAAGATGCAATCACACATGGTTGGTTCCTTTCTCACAGACCAAGGTAATTATATTTGGTCGGGATGGTTAGAACGAAAGGTTGTCGTCGGTGTTGGCGGCTTCGCCGTCGGCGAGCACGTCGTTGCCGTCGACGTCCTTCAGGAGCACCGAGACCTTCTGCTCGGCATCGGACAAGCGGGTACGCAGGCTCTTGAGGAGCTCGACGCCGCGGGTATAGCTCTCAAGCGACTCCTCGAGCTCCATATCACCCGACTCCAAGCTGCGGATGATGAGCTCCAACTCCTGTGAAGCCTGCTTGTACGTAAGCTGCTCGACCGGGGTCTTCTCTGCCATATCTGTTTCCTTTCCTAAAGGTTTATCGCTATGAAACGCGGCCTACTCGACCGTATCGACCGTTGCCGCCACGTTGCCGTCTGCCATGCGCACGCGAATGGCGTCACCGGGCTTAAAGGTCTTGGCGCTCGTGGCCACCCCATCATCGCTGTACGCGATGGAATAACCACGGGCAAGCACCTTGAGCGGCGACAGGGCATCGAGCGAGGCTGCCGCACGGCCCAGGTCGGATGCTGGCTTGTTGAGCATCGTGCGCCCCTGATGCTCCAGGCGGGAGCTTGCGAGCGTGAGCGCATGGCGCTTGCCATCGAGTCCTGAGGTGCTTGCGATCAAGCGCTCGGGCAGACGCTCAAAGTTGGAGCGGAATGCCCCAACCGAACGCGTTATGGCGCCGGACAAACGATCGGCCGTCAGGGCAAGCTCAGACTCGCGACGCTCAACCATAAACGTTGGGTCGTTGAGGCACGGGCGGCATGCGGCCGCATCGAGCGCATCGCCCAAGCGAGCCGTATAGGTATCCCAGGCACGGCGACCGCGCTGATCGAGCATCTCCAGGTCGACCTGGGCCGACCCAATCATCGATGCCATCGCAGCACCCAGACGTTGATAGCGCGCCTCGAGCACATCGGCCAACTCCGTCATAGCCGGCGCCACCGATTCGGCCGCCGCCGTAGGCGTGGAGGCGCGACGGTCGCTCACCATGTCGCAAATCGAGGTATCGGGCTCATGGCCAATGCCGGTCACCACGGGCACGGGACAAGCCGCCACCGCGCGGGCAAGCTCCTCGTCATTAAAGGTCATGAGGTCCTCAAAGGAGCCGCCGCCGCGCACCAACAAAATACAGTCGGGCGCCGGCGTAATGGAAGCGGCGCGGCGCAGGCCCTCAATGAGCTCTGTCGGCGCACCCTCGCCTTGTACCTTGGCACCCACGCAGACGAGCTCGACGAGCGGGTTGCGACGACGCAATGTGCGCTTGACGTCGTCGATTACGGCACCCGAAAGCGAGGTGACGACCGCCACGCGGGAGCAGAACACCGGGATGCGGCGTTTGCGCGCTTCGTCCATCAGACCCTCACGGCGTAGCTTTTCGGCCAGTTGCGCCACTTGTTGACGCAGCAGACCCTCCCCCGCCAGCGAAAACGAGCGAGCGACAAAGCTCATGCGGCCCGTAGCCTTATAGAGATTGAAGCTGCCCTTAAAGCTCACCTGCATACCGTCGCGCAGATCGAACGTGCGCTTGAGATAGGCACCCTTCCAAATGATGCAGTCAACGGCGGCCGAATCGTCCTTGATCTGGAAATAGCAGTGGCCGCTTCGGGCGTTAGGACCACGAAAACCCGTGACCTCGCCCAAGACGCTCAGCTGCGGAATGGCATCGAGCGCACCGGCGGCGATCTCCACCGCCTGGCTCACGCTGAGCTCCTTGCGCTCTTGCTCGTCCGAACCGTCGAACTCGGCGGAAACGGCATTACCGGTTAGGTTCCAGCCTGCCACGCAGCCTCCTTTCGTTATCGAGCACAGAGGCTCCGGCCCCGTGCGAAATTAAGTCCAACACATAGTACAGCGCCGCGAGGACACGAATCCCCACGGCGCCTGCCTGTCCCATTTGTTATCGGTTGGAGTTTCTGTTGTAGCGAGCCATAAGGTAGAGCAACTGAATGATCGAAGTGAGCGCTGCAGCCACATAGGTAAGCGCGGCTGCCGTCAGTACCTTCTTGGCGCCGTTGACCTGCTTGGAGCTCATGCCCGACTGCTCGATGTACGCCACAGCACGTCGGCTGGCGTCAATCTCGACAGGCAACGTAACGAGTTGGAACAGCACACTAAACGAAAAGAAGATCAACGCGAGGGTCGTGAGCCCGGCAATGTTCATAAACAGGCCCAAGAGTAACACGATGGTCCAGGTGTTCTGGGTAAAGTTGACGACCGGCACGAGGGCGGTACGCACTTTCATCATGGCATAGCCGCTTTGACGCTGGGCGGCATGGCCCGCCTCGTGGCAGGCGACGGCAACGCTTGCGACCGAACCGCCCGAACGGTTGGCATCCGACAGATACAGGTTGTTGTCCTGCGGGTTGTAATGGTCGGTGAGCTCGCCAGCGACACCCTTGATACCCACGGCGCTACAACCGTTGGCATCGAGCATGCGGCGAGCGACTGTGGCACCCGTATCGCCGTCCGAGCGAACCTTGGACCAGGTTCTGTACGTCGAGTTGATATAGTTCTGTGCGGCAAGGCCAAGCACCGTGCAGACAAGAACAACCAGCAGGTACAGCGGGTCGATGCCAAAGCCGTATCCATAGTAATAAGGCATGCGAATTCCTCCGAGTCGAGTTACACGTTGGAGGCATTTTACCCACTCAACCGGCTAGGCTTCCCTACAGGAGCTCGATTTTGCCGTCCTTCACCGTCAACCCCATATTGCCGGAAAGCAGATCGTCCAGGCGCGAGCCCACAAGCTCAAAGCGCCAACCTTCGCGCAGGCGGCTCTGCTCGGGATGCTCAATGTAGTCGGCCAGGTCATCGCGCGAGGCAATGACCGAGGTCGCAACGCCTGAGCGCTCGGCAACCAGGCGGATAAGCGCATACATAAGGTCAGTCACGCTCTCCAGCTCCGGCGAAATCTGACGATGTCCGCGCACCAAGAGCGGCAGGCGATCGTGCGGACAGCTCGCACCGCGCTTGATGGCCATGAGCGCACCGTCCACGTCGCGCTCCCCCAATTGATCGGTACCGCGAATGCTACGGAACTCCTCAACGCGCACGGGATTGCGCTTAACGAGCGCTAGCAGCGTGTCGTCGGACATGACCCACTTGCGTGGGATGTTGCGCCGCTCGGCGCGGTCCTCGCGCCAGGCGGCGAGCTCGCGCGCGATACCCAGCTGATGACGGCTGCACGAATTGATGCGCTTGACCTTGCGGAACGCCTCGTGGCGATCGGCGCGATAGTGTGACTCGTCAGCCAGCGGGCGCAGCTCGTCGAGCACCCAGTCCACACGGCCCAGCTCGCGCAGGCGGCTCATCATCTCGGTATAGGCGACGATCAGGTACTTGACGTCATCGATCGCATACTCAATCTGCTTATCGGTCAGCGGGCGGCGCGACCAGTCGGTCAGTGACTCGGTCTTGGGCAGCGATACGCCGCAGAACGTCTGAACAAGCGCGCCATACGAAATCTGCTGGCGCTCGCCCAAAAAGGCGGCGGCGACCTGCGTATCGAAAATCGGTCGTGGCAGCACGCCCACGGTATGGAGCATGACCTCCATATCCTGCGAGCACGCGTGGAAGACCTTGGTCACGCTCTCGTCGGCCATAAGCTCGGCCAGCGGCGATAGGTCGTCGATTACCAGGGGATCGACCGCGACGCTCTCAGCAGGGGTGGCAATCTGAACCAAACATAGACGCGGATGGAACGTGCGCTCGCGCAAAAACTCGGTATCGACGGCAATCGCGTCGAACTCACGGGCGCGCTGGCAAAAGTCGAGTAGAGCCTGATGTGTGGAAATGTACATATCAACCCATCGAATAAGGTTAGGCCCGAAAAACACGGGTAGGATATCGGCATTGCCTTACAACTATACTCGGTTAGTCACAGAACGGGAACGTAAGTATGCGCTGCCTTATCATCCACAACCCGGCATCGGGCCCCAGCTCAGATGAAATCTTCGCATTCACGCACGCCCTTGCACAGGGCGGCGACGAGGTCGTGATGCGCTTTATCGGCGATGGCATGGAACCCGAGGACGCCGTGGCAGACGTGCGCGAGTTTGACCGCGTGGTCGTTTCGGGCGGCGACGGCACTGTCTCCAACGTGCTCGACCAGATGCGCGGATGCGGTGTCCCCACGCTCGTCTTCCCCTCCGGTACGGCCTGCCTGTTCTTCAAAAACATCGGCAATGCCCCCGAGGCGGCGGCGCTCGCCAAGGCCTGCCGTGCCGGTCGCACGGTCAAAGTCGACATGGGCGAGCTCTTTTGGCTCGACGAGAACGGCAACGAGAAGCGCCACGGCTTCATCATCATCGCCGGCTCGGGCTTCGACGCCGAGATCATGATGAAGGCCGCTCCCACCAAAAACGACATCGGCGAGATCGCCTACTTCCTCTCTGCGCTCGCCACGCCCAATCCTACGGTAGCGCACTTTACGATTGAGCATGACGGCATTGTCGAGGAGCTCGACGGCATCTGCTGCATGGCCGGCAACACCTCGGTCATCCAAAACGACATCAACCTGTTCCCCGACTGCCGCATGAACGATGGCATGGTCGACATTGCGGTCATCGAACCCGTAAAAACCGTGCAGCTTCTACCGACTGTGATCACCGCCGCACTCGACCCCGCCGGCAAGGTACTCGGCCGCCCGCAGTTCAAAATCATCCAAACCAAGGAAGCCAAGATCACCTGCACCCCATCGCTGGGCATGCAGTTCGATGGCGAGATTATCTCCAGCAATTCGGGCGTCTTTGGAGCCCGCGCGCTTCCGCAATGCCTCGACCTCATCGTCGACGAATTCTCCCCGCTCGGAAAATAGGAGGACCCCATGAACGAC
>JAXKGH010000188.1:0-1730 GCA_036550475.1 Collinsella sp.
CCACACCTCGACCACGTTGCCGACCGACAGCATGCGGGCGAGGAACTCGGCGTCGTTGCGGTCGTTCTTCCTGCGCCTGTCCGCGCTGGGCTTGATCATCTTCGAGACGGCGCCGACCACGCAGTCGACCCCCAGGCCGGAAAGCCTCTTCTGCAGGTCGAAGCCCGTGACCCCGGACTCGTACACGCACCTGGCCCTGGGGTCCACGGAACGGACCCACTCCGCGACTGCCCCGGCGTCGTAGCCGAAGGTCGCGGCACGTACCTCCCCGGTCATGACGTCGAGGGAGACTGCCTTTATCGAGCGGGCGTGGACGTCGAGGCCGACGAAGGTGGTAGTATCGAGCATGGGAGCCCCTTCCATGAATGCGGCGTGGCCGCCACGGTTGGATTAGACACTCACCATTGTCGGCCTAATCCGCGGTCTTTCATGCAGCAGGGGCTCTCAATGTTTTTATGTCCTGCTCATATCGTCTCTGCCGGCATCTGGGGACATTCCTTAGTCATTGGGGACGTTCTTAAACGACTAGTCTGGGCGGCGGCCGTGTGCTGCTGCCCGCGTGGCGGCGTATAATCGGCGGCAGATGACTTGGACGTTAGGAAACCATGACCGATAGCATGCAGCAGATGGCGCTCGACACGCTCGGCGCCTATTTTGGCTACACCTCGTTTCGCCCGGGACAGGACCGCATGGTCGATGCGATCCTTGCCGGCCGCGATGCACTGGGTGTTATGCCCACGGGCGCCGGCAAGTCCATTTGCTACCAGGTGCCTGCGCTTATGCTGCCTGGCATCACCTTTGTGGTGAGCCCGTTGCTGTCGCTTATGGAGGACCAGACCCGCGCGCTGCTCGCGGCGGGTGCGCGCCCCAGCTATCTCAACTCCAGCCTTACGCCGGCTCAGCAAAATACCGTGCTCAAGCGTGCTCGTGAGGGGCGCTACCAGCTAATGTATGTGGCACCCGAGCGCCTGCTCGAGCCGCGCTTTCTGGCCTTTGCGCAGGAAGCTGCGGCCGAAGGCGGCATCGGCGTTCCGCTCGTGGCTGTTGACGAGGCCCACTGCGTGAGCCAGTGGGGCCAGGATTTCCGTCCCGCTTACCTGCAGATTCGCGAGTTTATCGATTCGTTGCCGCGGCGCCCGATCGTGGCGGCGTTTACCGCCACGGCGACCGAGCGCGTGCGCGCGGATATTCAGCAGATGCTCGGCCTGCAAAACCCCGCGACGGTGGTGACGGGTTTTGATCGCAAGAACCTCTACTTTGGTTGCGAGGAGATGGGCGACAAGGCCAAGACCGCGTGGGTGCGCGACTATGTGATCGCGCATTCGAGCGAGAGCGGCATCGTGTATTGCTCGACCCGCAAGACGGTCGATGCGCTGGCCGCGGAGCTTGCCGAGGCACTGGGCCCCAGCGGTATTCGTGTGGGGCGCTACCATGCCGGCATGGGCAACGACGCTCGCCGCCAGAGCCAGCGTGCCTTTATCGACGACGACATCCAGGTGATGGTTGCCACCAACGCCTTTGGCATGGGCATCGACAAGCCCAACGTGCGTTACGTGATTCACAACAACGTGCCCGAGAGCATCGAGGCCTACTACCAAGAGGCGGGCCGCGCCGGCCGAGATGGCGACCCGGCCAGCTGCCATCTGCTGTGGAACGGCAACGATTTCCGTATGCGCCGCTTTTTGATCGACCGTGGCGATGCGGCCGACGAGGCGCTTGACGACGAGCAG
>JAXKGH010000189.1:0-3032 GCA_036550475.1 Collinsella sp.
CGATGCCGGTCTCGGCGACGGAGAGGTCCTTCTCGAATGCGATGTCTGCCATGTGGGAAAAGCTCCTATCGAAGAGGTTGGGTAACCGGGGGCGCCCGCGCGGGGCCGCAGGGTCATCCCCATGCCCTGCGGCCCCGCGCGGGCGCCCCGCGGCGCGGTTCGCCGGGATGCGGTCTTACTGGCCCTGGGCCCTGTACCTGGCCTCGGTGGCCTCCTTGGCCGGCCGCCACCAGGACTCGTTGGCGACGTACCAGTCGATGGTGGCCTTGAGGCCCCCGGCGAAGTCGGTGTGCGCCGGCCTCCATCCGAGCTCGCGCTGGAGCTTCATCGAGTCGATGGCGTAGCGGCGGTCGTGGCCGGGACGGTCGGCGACCCAGTCGAAGTCCTCGGGGTCGCGGCCCATGGCCTCCAGGATCATGCGCAGGACGGTGATGTTGTTCTTCTCGCCGTCGGCGCCGATGAGGTAGGTCTCCCCCGTGCGGCCCTTGGTGAGGATGTCCCAGACGGCCGAGGAGTGGTCCTCGGTGTGGATCCAGTCGCGCACGTTCTCGCCCTTCCCGTAGAGCTTGGGGCGCACGCCGTCGATTATGTTGGTGATCTGGCGCGGGATGAACTTCTCCACGTGCTGGTAGGGGCCGTAGTTGTTGGAGCAGTTGGAGATCGTGGTGCGCAGGCCGTAGGTGCGGGTCCATGCGCGCACGAGCATGTCGGAGCTGGCCTTGGTCGAGCTGTACGGCGAGGAGGGCTTATAGGGCGTCTCCTCGGTGAACTTGGCCGGGTCGTCGAGCGCCAGGTCGCCGTAGACCTCGTCGGTGGAGACGTGGTGGTAGCGGACGCCATATTTGCGGACGGCCTCCAGCAGGCGGAAGGTGCCCTCCACGTTGGTGCGCAAGAACGGCTCCGGGTCGGCGATGGAGTTGTCGTTGTGGCTCTCTGCGGCGTAGTGCACGATCGCGTCGTGGCCGGGGACGATCCTATCGAGCAGCTCCGCGTCGCAGATGTCACCGACGACGAGCTCGACCCTGTCCTCGGGCAGCCCCGCGATGTTCTCGGGGTTGCCGGCGTAGGTCAGCTTGTCCAGGACGGTCACGTGGACGCCCGGGTGGTTCTTCACCACGTAGTGCACGAAGTTGCTGCCGATGAAGCCGCAACCGCCCGTGACGATGATGTTCTTAGGGTCAAAAATCTCAGACATGAAAATCCAATCTGAAGCAAGTACAGCTTCTTTAGTATGCCGCAGGAAGTGACGCCGCGACACTATTCAACAAAACTATCGGACATTTCGGCACGCGATAAGAGCCATGACCTTCGCAGAATTACTTCCCCTACAAAACGCCTCCGGAATGCAGTCTTTGTCGTACCGGAAGACCGAATTCCCAGTTTTATCGCGTAAGTACTTATAGAAGAAGTCTTCCCAGCTTTTAAACTTCTCACTGTTTACAAAGGCTTCTGGGGTTTCCAAAACCGCCTTAACATCTAACCCTGAAATTACGCCAGAGCTCAGCAGAAGCCACTCGAATGACTCGGGAAGACAAACCGTAACAGTATCGCGATGAATGTCTTGCAGCTTAAGGACGCGGTCCGCATAGCACCCAAATGCCGCTCCGTCCGCGACAACAAACACGCGATCGTCGAAATGCTGATCCAACCAGCCCAAAATCGCGCTGTTCGTCATGGCCGAAGCACAGGTAAGCTCACTATCAGCGAAATGCCGTTCAAAGAACTGGAAACCAGACTTACTGTCCTCGCATAGAAGGATAGAAAAGTCCTGTTTTGGCGCCGATCGGGAAATAGCATAACGATGATTTCCGCGATCTTGATAAACAGGGACGAAGGAATGGTATTTTCCGCTCGTCTTAATCTTGTAAATCTCATCCACGCTATACGGAAGATTGGGGAAATCAGCCCTTGAGATCAGCACGAAATAATTCGAGGAATACAGCACATGATGGGCAAACTCATCAGAATGGATCTCTTTTAAGCCCTCATCGACAAATACAATCGAGTCATGAACGGACGAAAGCTGGTTTCGCCAATCATAATCGGTCAGGGCGACACAGGGACAATCGCATTGCAAGGAGACACCCGACTGCTCGCCCGTTCGCATGTAGTCTGCGACCATGTCAAACAGTGTCGTCTTACCCGTGCCACTATCGCCACGCACAATAGTGATGTTCCGCTTGATGGTAAATGTGTACTTAGTTCCCCTGCGGCGGGAAATCTTAACGAGATGCGAACCGTTCATAAGCAGTACCTACAGATACGGAATCGACTCGTGAATCAATTCGGCCATGTTGTGAACGATTCGGCCGCTATTCACGACTTTGATTTTAAAATCCTCGCGACCAAAGTCCATCACATGATAGAGATTCACAACGAGCTTGCGGTCTTTCGCCATGTCAAGAATCCACTTGGCACAGTTGTCACCACAGGTAGAGGCGTTAAAAATATGCTTACGATCAAATCTCATAAGCAGCAGCGTTTTCACGCCACCAGAAAGCTGGAGTGGGGAGATGGATCCAAGCACGGGGCTTTCGATGACGTTTTCGGAGACAACATCCGATCGATCGACATCTTTAATTATCGAGACTGCATAGGGATCCGTAATCCAAGTAGACCGGTAAGAGTTTTTGAAATATGTCGCTGTGTTGTAAATCGCTTCTGGCATATCGCCAAAGTAGACGCTTAACACATCCACTCCCAATCATATTATCTTTATGGTCAACGTAATCATAACGAAAGGGGCCACCAGATAAACGGTGACCCCTAAAAGAAAACAAGCTGGCGCTAGTACTCGCGCGGGCTGTTGACGATCTCGCCGGCGGCGACCTTCTTCAGGTGCCGGCCGTAGACCGACTTGCCGTAGGCCTCGGCGGCCTGCTTGAGCCCGGCGGTCGTGATCCAGCCGTTCTCCCAGGCGATCTCCTCGGGCACGGACACGGGCAGGTCCTGGGAGTGCTCCACGGCGCGGACGAACTCCGCCGCCTCGTGCAGGCTCTCCATGGTGCCGGTGTCCAGCCACGCGTAGCCGC
>JAXKGH010000190.1:0-3035 GCA_036550475.1 Collinsella sp.
CGTCCGATGATACCGTCCCGCCATGAAGCTTTGATATCGCTGTGGTGAGACAGGGGCCATAGTTCGAGAGGGCATTTGGTTAAGGCTCGAATCGAAGGTGAATGGTTTTCCGCGAAGTGAACGAGTAAATCTGGACCCCTGGAACATGCACACTTTTTTCGAACAAAACTGCAGGATTCTTAGACAAAACCGCAGGAATTGAGTCCTTAAAAATGTCGATGCTACAGGGCGCTGTTTTTACTCGTTCACTTCTCGGAAAAGTATTCACCTTCGATATGCTGACGGTGTCTTTTTGGTTGCCAAGAACTAGACGGCCTGCTGTGAGGGGCGGTGGTGACGCTATGCCGCCTTGTTTCATTGAAAAAATAAGCGGGGTACCACCTAAGCTTTTTTAGCTGTCGATTACAGGTCGCGTGCTCGATAAACCTTGGTGCTGACGGTGTAGCTGATTGCACATAGCGCGAGGGCAAGTGCGGCGATGCCTGCACACAGACAGCCAAGGACGGCGGGATCGGGATTCGCTCCGGCAATCGACATGAGCCAGTTGCTGATGGGGTTGGAGGAGCTCAACGTGGCAATGGCAAGGCACCAGAGCAGGGCAAACAGGCCGACGGATAGGCGCAGCGCCTCCATGTGTCCAAATCGGAAGAACAGCGGCTGTGCCAAAAACGCCATCATGAGGGAGATGAGCATCGATGCTGCCGAGGCTATAGCGATCTCAAAGATCGTCTGTCCCGTCGAGGGGATGCCCACGCTGTTGAATAGCGGGATGGAGACGATGCTCAGAAGCGCGGCGGCGCACGCCATGACAGCCGAGAAGACAATGATGCTCAGGTAGCGTGCGCAAATAATGTCTTTGCGCGTGAGAGGCAGCGTTGCCCGATAACGCTCCCATCCGTTTTGATTGTCGAAGCCGGCCAGCGAGTTCATGACCATGATGGGCGACATGGCGCTGACCGCGCAGGCGCCGGCGCTCATGCCGGAATCGCCATCCGACGCGTTGGCAAGGGTTAGCACGACGAAGATGAACAGGCTGACGCCCGCGATGCTCGGGATAAGCGTGCGAACGATGGCGAGCTCGGACATAAAGGCTCGTTTCATTTCGAAGCCCCTTTCAGCATGAGGCGAAGATAGTCATCAATAGTTGTCCGATCGCAGGGAATCTCGGGGAAGGCCTCGAGCGTTTCGCGACGGTTGGGCACGAGTACGTCCACGCTGTAGGCGTGGCGGGCGGCACGGGCACCTTCGACGCAAGCCATAAGCTCGGTGGCCTGTGCCTGAGTGCAGTGGGCGATGCCGGCGCGGTCGGTAATGTCCTCGCGCGGCAGGTCAAACACAATCGAGCCGTTATCGATGCAGATGACGCGATCAGCGGTGCGATCGAGGTCGGACGTAATGTGGCTCGAGAGCAGCACGCTGTGCTGGCCGTCGGCGACAAAGGCAAGCAGCTCGTCGAGCAGTTCCTCGCGCGCCATGGGATCAAGGCCTGCAGTGGCTTCGTCCAAAACGAGCAGCTTGGCATTGTGGCTGAGTGCGCAGGCAAGCTGCAACTTCATGCCCATGCCGCGGGAGAGGTCCTTGACCTTTGTCTTGGGATCCAAGCCAAACCGATCGATAAGGCTGGCGAATGTGTCGTGGCTCCAGGTGGGGTACGCCGGGCTTACGAGTGCCTCAACTTCGGTCACCTTGAGTGTGGAAGGGAAGGGGCATGTGTCCAGCACGAGGCCGACACGAGTGCGCAAGCAGCGCTGCGCTTCATCGGGCGCGCCGGCGCCACAGTGCTGCCCAAACAGGTGCACCTCGCCGGCATCGAGCTTTATAAGCCCAAGCGCGGCTCGAATCGTTGTTGTCTTGCCGGCGCCGTTTGCGCCCACAAAGCCAACAATCTGGCCGGGCTCCACGGCGAGCGTGACGTCGTGCAGCGAAAAACGGTCACTCACGCGGCGTGAGACACCTTTGAGTTCTAGCAAGTTTTGCATGGTATTGCCTTTCTTGCAGATGGCTACTGCATGGTTTCGGGGGCGACGAGGTCGAGCATCTCGTGCAGCTTGTCGCGCGTGACGCCCAAGGCCTCGGCTTGGCTTGCCGCTTTCGAAAGCAGCTCTTCGATATGGCAGAGCTGGTTTTCACGCAAGAGCTCTTGGTTGCCTTCGGCGACAAAACAGCCTTTGCCCTGCACGGTGCAGATAAACCCGAGCTGCTCCAGGTCGGCGTAGGCGCGCTTGGTGGTGATGACGCTCACGCCAAGGTCGCTCGCGAGTGCACGGATGCTGGGGAGTTTGGCTCCCGCAGCGAGCGTTCCCGAAAGGATCTGGGCTTTGACCTGCGAGGTTATCTGCTCGTAGATGGGCTTGTCGCTCGAATTGGATAGGATGATGTCCACAGCGGCTCCTTAGCTGATGGGCTACACGTGTATATAACCGGTAAGCACAGTATATATACACTATACACAGTTATGCAAGAGGCAAATAGGGATTGTCCTCTCGTTCATTCATCTCAATCTGTAACATCTGGAGAAGATTTTGGCTGCTAGATGTTACAGATTTAGATCTTTCTGGGACGCCCACCTGTTTGTCTAAATCTGTAACAGGAAGAGGTTCAAAAACCGTCTAGATGTTACAGATCGAGACAAACTGCTGCGGAGTGTCGCCATCGACTGCTACCCTAGGCCCCAACTGATGAATTTGTCCTGATAGGTGCCCTATGCCGAGATTTCGCGGCTACAATAGTACGGTTACATCGACGTAATGCACTTAATGCAAGAAAGGATCCGCATGGCAAGCCTGTCGGATGAAATCTCGTCGCGCCGCACATTCGCGATCATCAGCCACCCGGACGCCGGTAAGACCACGCTTACCGAGAAGCTGCTGCTCTATACCGGCAGCATCCAGACCGCCGGCTCGGTCAAGGGCAAGAGCTCGGCCAAGCATGCCGTCTCGGACTGGATGGACATCGAGAAGGAGCGCGGTATTTCCGTTACCTCCTCGGTGCTGCAGTTCACCTACAACGGCGCCTGCGTCAACATCCTCGATACC
>JAXKGH010000191.1:0-7892 GCA_036550475.1 Collinsella sp.
AGAAAAAAGCCGACGCCTTTGGCGAGCAGTTTATGGCGGCGATTGAAGAATTTGAGTCCGAGCATGCGCGGGATGGAGCGTAACGATGGCATTCGACGATAAAACCGACCGCACTGACGTGCCCGCCGTGCCGCTGTACCAGCAGGTCATGGACGACCTAAAGGGCGAGATCGCGCGCGGCGTGTACCCTGCCGGCTCGCGCATCCCTGCCGAGATGGAGCTCGCGAAGTCCTACGGCGTGGGGCGCATCACCGTGCGCCGTGCCATCGAGGAGCTGTCGCGTGCGGGGTATCTCAACCGCCAGCAGGGGAGGGGCACCTTTGTGTGCGCCCCCAAGCTCAAACGCAAGATTCGCCAGAAGGGTGACGTCCAGAGCTTTGCTGAGGGTTGTGCTGCCAACGACATGGTGCCGGGTGCGCGTCTGGTGTCGCGCACGGTGGTCGCGGCGACGCACGAGGATGCGGCGTTCTTTGGCGTGGAGCCCGGCTGCGAGCTTATCGTGGTCGAGCGCGTGCGCACGGCCGACGGCATCCCCGTCATGCTCGAGAACAACGCCTTTGTGCTCGTCGACCATCCCTACCTGCAGACGCTGGCCGACGAGGACCTCACCGATAACTCAATCTTTGCGCTCGTTGCCGAGCATTCGGGTCGCGCGCCGCTCAAGTCCGACCCCTGCACCGTGGAGATTGCGCTTGCCGATGCTCAGACGGCCCCGCTGCTGGAGGTGCCGGTCGGCGAGCCGCTCTTCTATATGGAGGCCTACTTTACCGACGCCGGCGGGCGCCCTCTACTGCTCGGCCGCCAAAAGATCGTGGGCTCGCGCTACGTCTTCGACATCTAACGTCCACAGATAGACAACATAGAACAAATTTGCTGAGATGACTTCACGGGCGTTGTTACACGTGCTATAAATAGGACAACATAGAACGACAGCAGGTACGAGCTGTCGTCGTTCAAAGCCGCCCCACAAGGAGGAGCATCAGCATGAACGCACATGATCTGGTTCAGGAAATCATCGAGCGCAAGGGCAAGATTGAGAACGTCTTTTGGATTGCCTGTGGCGGTTCGATGATCGATCTCATGCCGGCCAACGAGCTGCTCAAGCGTGAGGCCACCACGTTTACCTCGACGGTCTACACGGCGCGCGAGTTTTGCCTGATGGCTCCCAAGAGCCTTGGCGAGAAGTCGCTCGTTATTGCCTGCAGCCACAGCGGCAACACGCAAGAGGTTGTCGACGGCTGCGAGATGGCGCTGGCAGCCGGTGCCGAGGTCATTGCCCTCACCGACTGCGAGGGCTCCAAGATCGATAACGGCAAGTGGACCACCTGGGTCTATCCGTGGGGCGAGGGCGTGTCACAGGCCGAGGTGCCGCAGGGCATCGGCGCTCTGATCGCCGCCGAGTTGCTCGACCAGCAGGAGGGTTACGAGGCACTCGCCGAC
Organism: Collinsella sp.; assembly: GCA_036550475.1. Taxonomy (GTDB): domain Bacteria; phylum Actinomycetota; class Coriobacteriia; order Coriobacteriales; family Coriobacteriaceae; genus Collinsella. The sequence goes on from JAXKGH010000191.1 coordinate 1,441, forward strand.
ATGTATGAGGGCCTCAAGCAGATGGATGCGCTGCTGCCCGCCGCCCGTGAGAAGGTCAACGCCGAGCTGGGCGCCCGCTTTGCCGAGCTCTGCCAGCAGCACAAGTTCTTCTATATCCTGGGCTCCGGCCCCAACTTTAGCCAGACCTATGCCATGGCGATCTGCTCGCTCATGGAGATGCAGTGGCAGCACTGCTGCTACATCCACTCCGGCGAGTACTTCCATGGCCCGTTCGAAGCCACCGAGCCCGGCGTGTTCTACTTTGTGCAGCTCGGATCGGGCGAGTGCCGCCCCATGGAGGAGCGCGCTCTTGCGTTCCTCAACACGCACACCGATACAGTCATGGTGCTCGATGCGCTCGAGTACGGCGTGGGTGAAGTGCCTGCCAGCGTGCGTTCGTACCTGGAGCCGATCTTCTTCTACGCGATGAGCTGCGAGCTGCGTGCTGCCCGCGGCAAGGTGTTTGACCACAGCCCCGAGGTTCGTCGCTACATGGGCATCGAGCAGTACTAGGTACCGGGAAAAGTATTCACCTTCGATTCGCAGGGGCACTGCGTGAGTCAAAAAAGCGGGCCGCGCCGGTGGGTTTCCGGCGCGGCCCGCTTTGCATGGCGTCCGTATGAGCGAGGTGTCGCGGCAACCGACGCTTACTTGGCGTCGTATGCCTCGGCTTCCCACCAGTCGAGCTGGGCGATGTTGTCGCGGATGTGCTGGCAGCTCTTGTGGAAGCCCTCGAGCTCATACTCGGAAAGGTCGAGCGTGTAGACCTCCTCGACGCCCTCGGCACCGATCACACACGGCAGGGAGGTAAAGATGCCCTCCTCGCCATACTGGCCGGTCATGAGCGTGGAGGCCGAAAGCACGGCGTGCTCGTTGTGCAGCACGGCAGCGCAGACGCGCGCGGCGGAGTTGGCGACGGCGTACTCGGTGCACTGCTTGCCCTGGTAGGTTACGTAGCCGCCCTTGCGTGCGAGCTCCTCGACCTCCATGTGGTCGAAGGCGTACTTGTCGGGGTTCTCGGCCTGAAGCTCGTTAAGGCTCTTGCCGGCGATGGTTGCGGCCTTAAAGGCGGCCAGCTGGCTAAAGCCGTGCTCGCCGATCATGTAGGCGTCGATGGACTTGGGGCTCACGCCGACCTTTTTGGAGATCTCGGTGCGCAGGCGGGCGGAATCCAGGCCGCAGCCCGAGCCGATGATCTTCTTGGGGTCGTAGCCGGTCAGGTGCCACAGCTCGGTGCACACGACGTCGCAGGGGTTGGAGATGCTTACGAAGATGCCGTCGAAGCCGGCGTCGACGATGCGTTTGGCAAAGGTGCGGGCGGCGTCGGTGGTAAAGAACAGCTCGCCGTCGCGGTTGCCGGCGGCCAGTGCGACCTTGCCGACGGCGTTGACGATGACGTCGCAGCAGGCAAGCTCCTCGTAGTGGTCGTAGCAGTTGACGATCTTGGTGTTGTACGGGACAAACGAAAGGGAGTCGCGCAGGTCCTGGACCTCGGACGTCACCTTGGCCTCGTTGATATCGCACAGGTACAGCTCATCGGCAATGCCCTGCATGAGCAGGCTGTTGGCGACATGTGCTCCTACGTGGCCCTGGCCGACCACACCGATCTTACGCGTCTGGTACATATACGTATCCTTTCGGCCGAGTTTTTCGCGTCGAACCATTGTAGCCTCCTGTCGTCACTTTGCTAGGCTAAAGCTCCATAGATTTTTGGGCATGCCTTAATCTCTACTTTTGGCTGTTTTGGACCACTGACGGTATCGCTGGGCGATGCACTCGCGCGGATGGGGCCGGTCGTTGTACCATAGCTGCAACTGACTCGTAAGGAGCATCCATGCCCATTCGCATCCCCGACGCCCTCCCTGCCGCCGCGCAGCTCGAGAGCGAGAACATCTTTGTCATGACCGAGTACCGCGCGCTACATCAGGACATCCGTCCGCTGCGCGTGCTCATCCTCAACCTCATGCCCACCAAGATTGCCACCGAGACGCAGATCATGCGCAAGCTCTCCAACACACCGCTGCAGGTGGAGGTGGACCTGCTGCGCACTAAAACGCACGAGGCCACGCACGTGAGCGCCGGCCACCTGGAGACGTTCTACCGCACGTTCGACGACATCCGCGACATCCACTACGACGGCCTGATCATCACGGGCGCGCCGGTGGAGCAGATGCCGTTCGAGGAGGTCGACTACTGGCCCGAACTCTGCCAGATCATGGATTGGTCCACCACGCACGTGCATTCCACGCTGCACATTTGCTGGGGCGCGCAGGCTGGCCTGTACCATCATTACGGCATCCAGAAGTACGACCTGCCGGCAAAGGCGAGCGGCGTGTTCAAGCATTATCTGGTGAAGCCGCAAAGCCCGCTGGTTCGCGGCTTTGACGACCGTTTCTATGCCGTGCATTCGCGCAACACCGATGTGCGCCGTGAGGACGTGGAGGCCGAGCCGCAGCTTGAGGTCGTGGCCGTGTCAGACGAGGTGGGCCTGTACATCGTCAAGTCGACCGACAGCCGTCGCTTCTTTGTATTTGGCCATCCCGAGTACGATACCGACACGCTGCGCTTGGAGTACGAGCGCGATGTGAAGCGCGGACTCAACCCGGAGGTGCCGGCGCATTACTTCCCGAATGACGACCCCACGGCCGAGCCGCGCAACGTCTGGCGCAGCCAGGCTCAGTTGCTCTACACCAACTGGCTCAACTACTACGTCTACCAGACCACGCCCTACGACCTGGCCCGCGCCGGCGAGGAGCACTAGGCTGCGACTGTGGCCGTGGCTGATGTGACGGCGGTTAGGCGCTGACGATGTGGGGCAGCGGCAGGTCGTGGGCGTCGGTGGGAACGTGGCCGACGCGCTGTTCGTCAAAGGCGATGCCGATGATCTGACATGTGGCCGAAAGCGTGGGTAGGTAGCGGTCGTAGCAACCGCCGCCGTAGCCCAGGCGCGCGCCGGTTTGGTCGAAGGCCACGAGCGGCACGATAATCATGTCGAGAACATCGGCAGGCACGATAGGGAAGCGATCGCTGTCGATGTCCATGGCCGTGAAGGCCCGCGTGGGGTGGGCGATAAACGGAGCCGCGGACGCATCGTCGACAGCAACTGCCCGCATGCATATGCGCTGGTCACAAGCTGTGGCTTCGGCTGCCGAGAGCATGCACGGATAGGCCACGCGCCAGTCGCGTTTGGCGGCCGCCGCGGCAAACGCGGCAGGGTCTGCCTCGGAACCCATCGCGGCATAGACGGCAACGGTGCGCGGCGCCGCGGCATCCAAGCGATCCGACAGCTCAACCAGCCGCGCACAGATAACGGCAGACTTTGCCGCCCGCACATCCAAATCAAGAGCATCGCGCCGAGCAATCACCGCCCGTCGCAATTTAGCCTTGTCCATCCCAACCTCCTCTAGCAAACCTGCCAAAAAGGGACAGGTTTATTTTGGCAGGTTTTATCTGGGTAAACAGTAAAAACAACCACGAAGGGGATACAGGCACCTTTGTGGTGGTCTGTGCTGTGATGGGCGTCTGCGGCGGTTTGTCTCGATCTATAACAGTAACTCGGCAAAATTGGACTTAGATGTTACAGATTGAGACAAAGAGCTGGTGCCGTTCGGGAACGTCTCGATCTGTAACATCTGGAGCCGATATTGCCGTCTAGATGTTACAGATTAAGACAAACCGCCGCGGTGGGCTGCGCCGCCTCGCCCAAGCCGCAAAAAAAAGGTAGATTTCCGGGCATGTCCCAAAAATCTACCTTTGTGCGTTAGCCCAGCAGGTCGATGACGTTAAAGCCGGCGTTGCTCTTGGCGATGACTTCGCGGCCGCCAAAGACGCAGGTGGGCGATTCGGCTGCGATGCGCGTCACGTCGGCGCCGAGCGAGCGCAGCTCACTGGGCGTGGCGGCGAGCATCTGGGCGCGGCGCTCCTCGCGGGCGTGCGGATCGAGCCCGGCCAGGTAGGTCGTGTTGCGGCGCTTGGTGAGCGCGTAGGGCTTCACCGGCGCGTCCATGCCGCTCACACAGCTCACGATAAAGCCCTCAAAGGCGGCCTTGTCGGGTTCAAAGCTGCCGAGCCATTCGCCTGCGCGCGCCACGCGCTCAATCGAGGGGTCGATTGCCGGGTCGCGGTAGGTGTAGAACGCCGTCTGGCGCTCGCCGGCTGCGCGGAATCCGCAGCCGTATGCACCGCCCTTCACGCGAATCTCGTTCCACAGGTAATCGTAGGAGAGCGCGTTGGCAGCAACCGCCCAGGCACCCGTCACGTCAATGCCCAGGCGACGCGGATCGCACGCACGCGCGGCAAAGCAGATGTCGCTGGGGATCACGAAAGCCTCGTGGCGGTCGCACGGCGTCGGCACCGCGAGCGCGCCGCGGTCGGCACCATCGCCCGCACCCAGCCCCAGGTCACCCGCGGCATCCCAGTACGCGTCAAAGTCCTCGTCGCTGCCGGTAAAGCTCGCCAGGCAACCGTCGGCCACAAAGATGCGGCCTGCCAGCTCGGCAAGCTTGGCGCGCAGGCCGTCCAGGCGCTCGTCAAAGTGATCGAGCAGATCGCGCAGGAACAGATAGAAATCCACGCCCGAAAGCTGCTCACGTACCACGGCCGAAGGCGAGCTGTAGCTCATCGCGCGACCGAGCGCCGCCGAGTGACCGTTGTTGATAAAGCCCTGCTCAAGCCCAATGCGAATCTGCGTGAGCACGTCGCGCACGCGGTCGGCATCGGCATCGAGCAACAGTGTGCTCGACCATACCTCGCGCGGCAGGCTTGCCAGCGCATCGATCTTTTCGGACAGGGCGCCGGCGCTCACCAGCAGGTAGGGGCGCACACCGTCCACGTCGGGCTGGGTCATGACCTCGGTCGTAAAGCTCAAAAAGCCCAGCTTGCCGGCGAGCAAGTTGTCGAGCTCCTCGGCCGAGTGCTCGCTCGTGGGCAGCTGTTTGAGCAGGCGGCAGAGCAGCGTCACATAGGGCAGGTCCTCAAACGCAACGCAGCTCAGATCGAAATACTGCATGGCGTAGGCCAGGCGGTTGGTGGGGATGTCGTGGCGCAGGCAGGGGATGGGCGCGGTCGTGTCTACGACCAGCGGAGGCTCGGGGCGCGCCTCGCCAATGTCGGACACGCGCAGGCGCGGCAACGTGGCCTTGGCCTCGGGCGTGTCCTCCGCCTCCTGCGCGGCACGTAGCGCGACCGTGCGCTCGACCACATCGGCCAGCTCGGCATCGGTCATGGCATCGCGCTTGGCTGCCAGCTCGGTGGCCTCGGCACCCTCCGCGCCCTCGGCGGCGTCCACCGGCACCAGCTCGACCAGCGCCATGTGGTCGTTTTCCAGCACCAGCTCGCGCAGCAGGTCCTCAAAATAGCTGCCGTCCAGCTCGCCACGAAGCTCCTCGTACACCGGGCCGTACTTGAGCGCCAGCGTCGCGGCGTCGTCATCGTAGAGCCAGGTGCTCAGCGCGTCGCACGCAATGGCCACACCGTCGGCGATACCGTAGTCGCGCTGGCGCAGGTCGTATTCGTTGCTGCTGATGATGGCTTCCAGGCGCTCGCGTGGAACGCCGTGCTCGCACAGGTCGCGGCAGGCGTCTTGGAACGCGCGGCGCAGCTCGCGCGCCACGCCGGGCTGCGCGTTTTGCAGCATGATGAGCTCGTAGGGCTGTAGGCTCTCGGCCGCGGTGTAGCTCACCACGTTGCCGCCCAGACCCGCCGCCAGAATGGCCTTCTTAACCGGTGCTTCGTTGGAGCCCAGCAGCGCCTCGAACAGGATGTCCGCGGCGATCGTGCGCTTGCGGTCGAGTGCGCTGCCCAGCACAAGGCCCAGGCCCACCAGGGCGTTCTCGGGCGTGGTGGCCATCTCGACGCGCTTATACTCGCAGGTCACGGGCGCCTGCACGCCCAGCGGATTGGGCGCCAGCGTGGACGGGTCCTCGCCGGCGGCGACGGCAGCGTCCATGCGGCGGCTCGCGGCACTCGGCTGCGACAGATAACGCTCGTCCAAAAAGGCCAGTGCGCGGTCCACATCTAGGTCGCCGTAGAGCGTTATATAAGAGTTAGAAGGATTGTAGTGGCGCGCGTGCGTGTCCAGGAACTGCTCGTAGGTGAGCGCGGGAATCGCGCGCGGGTCGCCACCGCTCTCGTGTGCATAGGCGGTGTCGGGATAGAGCGCGGCGTTGACGGCATCGTCCAGCACACTCATGGGGTCGGACAGCGCACCCTTCATCTCGTTGAACACCACGCCGTTATAGCGCAGCGTGCCCTCGCGCAGGCTCGCGGAGCTGCCGCTGCCCTCGCCCTCGGCGTCCTCCGGCAGGTCCAGCTCGTAGTGCCAGCCCTCCTGCTCAAAAATGGTGGGCTTGGTATAGATGGCCGGGTTGAACACCGCGTCCAGGTACACGTCCATCAGGTTGTACAGATCCTGCTCGTTGGTGGTGGCAACGGGGTAGATGGTCTTGTCGGGG
>JAXKGH010000192.1:0-2403 GCA_036550475.1 Collinsella sp.
GCCCGAATCGGCGATGCCCTGCAGCTGGTTGGCAAGGTCGTCCGAAAGCGTGCAGCAGATGCAGCCGTTGGTGAGCGGGATGAGGTCGTCGGTCTCGGAAAGGCCGCCGTCGGCGATGAGGCTGGCATCGACGTTGATCTCGCCGATATCGTTGACGATCACGGCGGCGCGGATGCCGCCGTCGTTGGCGAGGATGTGGTTGAGCAATGTGGTCTTGCCGGCACCGAGGTAGCCGGTAAGCATGATGATCTTTACGGGTTTGTTGGGCATGTGCCCTCCTTTGTTAGACATGGCTTACAGTTGAATCATATGCCAAACGCCTGCTCTTATACCCACGCGCTGGCAAATAACACAGGCTACTCCCAGGCTCCCCATACATCGGGGCAATAACCGACGGTGGCCTTTTTGCCGTTGCGCACGATGGGCTCGGCCAAGACCTGCTGATTCTCGAGTAGCTTGTCGAAGCGCTGGCTAGAGGTGAGGTGCTGGATGAGTGCGAGCGTTTCCTCGTCCTTGGCTTTGGGGTTGAGCAGCTTGTCGATACCGCCGACCGCCTGCATCACGCTCGTGAGCTCGCCCTTGCTCATCTCCTTTTCCTTAAGGTCGATAAACTGCACCTTAATGCGGCGCTCCTTAAAATAACGCTGTGCCTTCTTGGTGTCGAAGGACTTCTTGGTGCCAAAAATTTGCACGTTCATGTATTTGTTCCGCCGTTCTACCTGATGAAGTTGGTGCGCTCGCGATCGGCTTCGGGGGCTTCGATGCCGGCGGCCTGTCCTGCCTCGATACAATGCAGGAGCCAGGCCATGTTCTTGCCGATGTTGCGCATGGTGGCCAGGCCCTCGGCGTCCTGGGCGGCCTCGCCCGGCATGGCGCCAAACACGTTGTTCCAGTACGTGGAAGCAACCACGGGCATCTGGTTGATGGTGAAGTACTTATTGAGCACGTCGAAGGTGGTCGACGTGCCGCCGCGACGGGCAACGGCGACGGCAGCACCCGGCTTGTGTGCAAAGGCTTTGCTGCCGGCATAGAATGCGCGATCGAGGGCCGAAAGGATGCGTCCGCTGGGGTGCGCATAGTAGACGGGCGAGCCAAAGACAAAGCCATCTGCCTGCTCGGCGGCAGCGATCAGCTCGTTCACCACGTCATCGTCAAAGGTGCAGCGACCGCCAAGTTTGCCACACTGGCCGCAACCGATGCAATCGCGAATGGGCTTGGCGCCTAGCTGAAACACCTCGGTATCAATGCCTTCGGCATTGAGCTGCTCTGCGATCTCGGCGAGTGCGCGGGCAGTGTTGCCGTTTGCCTTGGGGCTGCCATTGACTAAAAGAACCTTCATCACAAACTCCCTCTGCTTTTGGTGACTTCTGCAGAGGATTATCGCACGATGGGGGAGGCGGCGCGGGCGCGGCGTTAATCCAGTTTGGTACCTGGCACCTGCACGGCTTTCCCGAGCAACGCTTTGAGCTCGTTCAAAATGGAAACGGGCTGACGGTCGACGCCGTCCAGATGGAGCGTGGCCACGCGAATGGGCGGCTGATATTCAAGCGAGCCGATGAGCACGGGAGAACCCAGGAACCGTTCGATGTCGCTTGCGATCTCGTCGATCGCCTCGGGGCCGAGCTCATCGAAGAGTGCCACGAACATCGGCCCCGTCGAGCGGAACAGGCGGCCCTTGCCGCGCGAACAATCCATGAGGCAGGCGGCGCTTTCGGCGAGCACGCGGTCGCCTGCATCGAATCCAAAGCGGGCATTGACCTCGGCGATATCGTCGACCTTAATGGCAATTAAGCCTGCCTCGTGCGGCACGTGGCGCATCTCTCCAATAGCGTTGACCAGTGCGTGGACATCGCCCAGGCCCGTTACCGAGTCGGTCGTATCCGCTAGGCTTCGGTTGACGATAATGCCCACATACATGCTGGGCTCGGTATCGGTGCCGTCCAAGCGGTAGCCCGTGCAGTCACAAAGCACGTACGTTCCGGTGGCATCCATTACGCGATACTGCATGTAGTGGAAGTGCCACGTGCTGTTTATCACCATGTCGAGCTCGGCGCGTACGTTGTCGCGGTCTTCGGGATGAACGCGGGCGAGCCACATGTCGAGTGAGTTAAAAGGGTGCTGGGAGGGCAGGTCAAAATCGCGCACGGCGTTAACCGACCATTGCGATTCGCCCGTATCGAGATTGAGGATAAAGGGATAGCGCGTCTCGGAGCTCATGGAGATCGCTTGGAACACCCGGTCGTTGCAGGGAAGCTGATCGACGATTGGGCGTTGCGGCGCGTCATCGTCTTTCGGTTGCTGCACACGATGCATAAGCTTATAGCGATACATCTTGCGATCGGCATCCATCGTCATCTGGCGACGCGTGTCGCCGGCAAGTGGATCGACGCGCGAGCAGCCAAA
>JAXKGH010000193.1:0-3919 GCA_036550475.1 Collinsella sp.
GCCTAAGGGCGAAAACGGAATAGACGGACCGACCGTCCGGCTGAGTCTGGGAAGAGGTGCCGGGCGGCGGGCGGAGCATGGCCACCGGACCCATCGAAACACATCTCCACCGTTCCTTCAACTGGGAAAACGACGCCCCCGGACCCCAGGAGGGGCCGCGGGGGCGTTCAGCTAACTGCGGGAATGGCCTATTTGCTCAATGTGTTCGGCTGAGATCGGAAATCAACCTCTTTGCGACACTCGCCGCGAAGAGGGGGACGTTCGCTTTGGCGGTTTACTTCCCCTGCACCATGGTGAGCGAGATCTTCTTGCGGTCGCGATCGACCTTTTCTACCCACACCTTGACCGTGTCGCCGACGCGCACGACGTCGCTCGGGTGCTTGACAAAGCGGTTGGCGAGCTTGGAGATGTGCACGAGGCCGTCTTGGTGCACGCCCACGTCGACGAAGGCGCCAAAGTCGACGACGTTGCGTACCGTGCCCTTGAGCTCCATGCCGGGCTCCAGGTCGTCGATGGAAAGTGCCGAGCGGCTAAAGACCACCTCGGGCGCGTCGTCGCGCGGGTCGCGGCCGGGCTTCTTGAGCTCGTTGACGATGTCGATGAGCGTGAGGGTGCCGCAGTCCAGGTCGCTTGCCAGCGCCGAGATGCTGCCCAGACGGCGCTCAATGTCGGGCACGCCGCCACGGCTGAGCACGCTGGCTTTAACGCCCGCGCGCTCCAGGACGGACGTGGCCACCTCGTAGCTTTCGGGGTGGACGCTCGTCGCGTCGAGCGGGTTCTTGCCACCGCTGATGCGCAGGAAGCCCGCGGCGTTGAGATATGCCTTGGGCCCCAGTTTGGGGACCTTCTTAAGCTGGCGGCGATCGGTAAAGGCACCGTTTTCCTCGCGGTAGGCCACGATGTTCTTGGCCACGCTCGGCGTAATGCCCGATACGTATCCCAGCAGGCTCGCGCTCGCGGTGTTCACGTCGACACCCACGCGGTTGACGACGTCCTCCACCACGTGGCCCAGGGTGCGCGAGAGCTCGGCCTGGTCAAGGTCGTGCTGGTACTGGCCCACGCCGATGGACTGGGGCGGAATCTTGACGAGCTCTGCCAGTGGGTCCTGCAGGCGGCGGCCCAGGCTCATGGCGCCGCGCACGGTGACGTCCAGGTCGGGATACTCCTGGCTCGCGAGCTCGGAGGCGGAGTACACCGACGCGCCGGCCTCGTTAACAATGGTGTATCGCAGCCCAGGCGCCTGCTCGGCAATGAACTCCGAGACGACTTCCTCGGTCTCGCGGCTGGCGGTGCCGTTGCCGATGACGATGGTGTTGACGCCGTCCTTCTTGACGAGGCGGGCGAGTTCGCGCTTGGTGCCGGCGACGTCGTGGCGCGGCTTGGTGGGGTAGACCACGCCGTGGTCGAGCAGTTTGCCGGTCTCGTCCATGACGGCGACCTTGCAGCCCGTGCGGTAGCCCGGGTCGAGCGCGAGCACGCGGGCGCCACGGACGGGGCGTGCCGAGAGCAGGCCTTCGAGATTCTTGGCAAAGACGTTGATGGCCTCGGTCTGGGCGCGGACGGTGAGCTTAGCACGGGCCTCGCGCTCCAGCGAGGGGGCCATGAGGCGCTTGTAGCCGTCAGCGATAGCGGCGTCAAAGACGGGCGCGAACACGCCCTGGCGTCGGGGCCAACGGCTGCCGAGGCGTGCCGTGGCGGCGGCGCCGTCGACGTTCACGCGCACGCGGAGCTTGCCCTCGCGCTCACCGCGGTCGATAGCCAGCACGCGGTGGTTGGGTATACGGCGCAGCGGCTCATCATAGCTGTAGTACGGCTCGTAGGGAGTCTTTTCGGCGGGGTCGGTGGCCTCGACGACGATGTCGGCGGTGTTTTGCGTAAAGGCGCGCAGGTCGGCGACGTTCTCGGGGTCCTCGGCTACCGTCTCGGCCACGATGTCGGCGGCGCCGGCGAGCGCCTTCTCGGGCGTGTCGAAGCCGGCCTCCTCGTTGACGTATGCCGCGGCGGCGTCGAGTGCGCTGCCCTTGGCCGAGGCCTGCATGATGATCATGTTGGCGAGCGGCTCCAGGCCAGCCTCGCGGGCCTTTTGCGCGCGGGTCATGCGCTTTTTGCGGTAGGGCTTGTAGAGGTCCTCGACACGCTGGAGCTGCGTGGCCTCGCGAATCTGCTGCTCGAGTTCGGGCGTGAGTTTGCCCTGGGCGTCGATGAGCAGAACGACGTCCTCTTTACGCTGCTCGAGATTGCGCAGGTAGGACAGGCGCTCGTCGAGTGCGCGCAGGGCGACGTCGTCCATGCCGCCCGTGGCTTCCTTGCGGTAGCGCGAGATAAAGGGGATGGTGTTGCCCTCGTCGATGAGCTTGACGGCTGCCTCGACGTTGGCGGCCTTAAGGTTGAGCTCGCGGGCAAGCTGGGCGATAAGATCCATGAAACTCCTTGCGGTAAAGGTGCGTTTGCAGCACAGAGCTACCAAGGATACCACCCGTCCCAAAAGACTGTTTTGGGGTTGCGCCACGAAAGGGGCCTATCTACTACGTTTTACCCGTAGGGGCTGACCATACCTGGGTTTTCCGAAAGTCGGCTAGCCGTTTACCTGCGGTTTTTATCTCGCGAAATTCGGCGTGCTTGAGGGTGATCGGTTAAACGTAGTAGATAGGCCCATTTCGTGGCGAACGAACCAAGCTGAGGCGCAAAATGGCCCCCGCCCCAGAAAAATCGTCGGCAAGGTAGCAAAATGCCCCGCGGGCAGGAGGCTGCTCGCGGGGCAAAGAAGAGGGGCTTGTTGGCGGCGGGCCAAGGCGCTCGGCGGGGAGTTTGCCGCGGCCCGCTCTTAAGGCATTACAGCTCGACGAGTTGGCCGGTCTCGGCGGCCTCCTTGATGGCGTTGAGAAGCGTGAGCGTCTTGACGTTATCGGCGGGGGTCACGACGGGCTCGACCTCGCGGCGGACAACCTTCACAAAGTGCTTGAGCTGCATCTTGTGCGGCAACGCCGGGTCGACAGCCGGAATCTCCATCTGCAGCGGCTTGTGCCAGTTGGAGGCGCCGTCATAGGAGAACTGGTGCAGGCGGGGCAGCGACAGGGCGCCCTTGGTGCCACCGATAAAGTAGGCGTCGGCGTCGAAGGGACGGTACTGCGGGTCCTCGCGGGCGGTGGCCTCCCAGTTCCAGGGGCTGGCGGTGGCGTCGGAGATGGTCATGCTTGCGAGCGCGCCATCGGCAAAACGGACGTTGACCACGGCGGAGTCCTCGGTCTCAAAACCGCGGGCGGCGCTGGACTGCATACCCTGGACGGCAACGGGCTCGCCCAGCAGGTAGCGGAGCAGGTCGACGTCGTGCACCAGGTTGACCAGGATCGGGCCGGCACCCTTCTTGCGGCGCCACTCGACATCGAAATACTCGTCATTCTTATAGATCATGTAGTGGAAGCTCGACACGGTGAGCTTGCCCAGCTCGCCGGACTCGATGATCTCCTTGGCCTTGTTGACGAAGGGGTTGTGGCGACGGTGCTGACCCACGAGCACGGGCACGCCGGCGGTCTCGGCCTCGGCGGCGAAGGCCTGGGCATCCTCAAGATCGTTGGAGATCGGCTTTTCGATCAACGGCACGATATTGCGCTTCACGGCCTCGCGGGCAACGCCCAGGTGCAGGTCGTTGGGGGTGGCGATAATGACGGCCTCGGGTTTGACCTCGTCCATCATCTGGGCGGGATCGGTGTAAAACGGCACGCCGGCGGCCTCGGCCGTGGCGCGGGCGCCCTCAAAGGCGTCGGCGATGGCGACGAGCTCGGCCTCGGGCTCCTCGGTGACAAAGCGGATGTGGTTGCGGCCCATGGCGCCGGCGCCGATAACGGCAATGCGGACGGGGTTGAGCTCAGACATTTCGACTCCTTAATACTGGTGACCGGTGGAATGTGACAAAGGGACA
>JAXKGH010000194.1:0-5923 GCA_036550475.1 Collinsella sp.
CCCCGAAGCTCCCGCTCCAGATCTTCCTCCCGAGGCCGTCGAGCAGGCACAGGACATGCACGTCCTTGTGCGTGTCGACGCCCGCGATGACCGTTTCGCCTTCCATTTTCGCTCCCCTCGGTCTGCCGCCTGCTCCGCGCCCGGGTCTCCCAGACATTGCACTGACGGGAGCGCTACAATCCAATTGGCTTGTCCGATTGTCCGCGCTCATGCTCCTATTAGGTCATGGCAGGACTCCGGGACGCGGATGCCGGGGCGAGACAGGTCGGATTTGAGGACGGCCGAAGAGGCGTCAGCAGGTCAGTGGGTCATCGTCCCGGCATTCAGCATCAGGGTAGCGCTGCGACGCGGAAATCGCGCGCCGTTGCCGCGCCCCGCAGTGCCCGCTTCCCCCGAGAACAATTATCAGTGCAGGTAGACGACTTGCGCATTCAGCGAAATGCAGGGTATGGACGGCCGGTCCGGGTCCAGCCCCGTAATCCGGCATGGTTTTGAAATGATACTAATTCACTAGCAGGAAAACTAGGTCGTTCTAGCGCCTTGTCGCCGGCTAATTTCCGAGTTCCAACCAGTTGCACAGAACATTTGCTCGCAGTCGCGTCTCGGCGCGCTTCATTGCCTCGGATTTGGCTTTATATCGAATCCCCAAACGATTGCAGACGCTTTTGACTATGGCGTCTAGCTGTTTTTTGTCGTTAAGCATATCGTGGGTTACCAGGAACACATCGAAACCCATGCTCTGGAGCGCAGTCATGCGCTCCGCATCTTGGTCAAGTACCGCGCCTGACCCATGGATGACCTCACCTTGGATTTCGATAATTGCTGCCTTCATTAGGATTGGGTTTACAATCACGATGTCACCGTAGCAAACCTTTTGACCTGCGATGCTTTGGGCTTCCTCGGATAGAGGGGTTAAATCGTTGAGGTATACGTATCTGAATCCTGAACCACCTAGACGTCGAGAACGACTTAGAAGCAGGACCCCCGCGACCTCGAGTGGAGATGCAGCAATGCCGATAACCTGCTGAGCGGCATCATAAAACTGCTTTCCCCACATTTGACTTTTGACCTTTTCGGCGAATCGATGCAAGTCGCTCAGTTCGATGAGTGGCTTTCTCATCCAAAGCGAAGTACCTTTGAGTTTCGTAACCTCTCTTCCATCCTCGCGATTGTTCGTTTGGCCTTCATTTACTGGGACCTTTACGGTTGTGCGGGCATAAACTCGTTTCCAAGGAATCTCGTCTTCGCCTTCTCCAAGTTCGAACGGATCCTGCGTGCTGGAATTGCGATTCTCCTTTAACGCGATTTTTAACTGCATTTCGACAGCGGGGGTCGGCTCGAAAACAGAAAACCAGCCGCAAAGTTCGTACATAGCCAGTACGAGATCTATTTGGGACACAAAGCGTGTCATAGTAAATAACGTGTTAAGCGGATTGGTGACGCTAAAGCCTAAATGAGTGTCGGTTGTTGTGCCGGTATCCGAAGCCCCTTCCCAGCGAATAGTGGAGCGCAATCCTGAGTGGTGATTACAACAACCTGGCGAAGCAACAGCGATAATCGGGGTCTTGAGGACATCGGTTACGAAAGGGGCTTGGGATAGGGCCCGCCAGCCGTCATCGGAGCTGGGTAGGCGCGGGTAGAGGTCATGCACCTGCGGTGGGCAGCGCCAGTAGCGGAATGCGGTGTTTGCGCAGACGATTTCGTCCATGTGGCCTCCCCTGGTTTCGACCGTAGGCCGTGCGGATTGCGGGCATGGCCGATTATCTACCGGGGCATCATGCGGGTAAGTACGGGAAGCAAACCAAATGCTGACAAAAGCATGCCGAGTTCCGCCGAAAAACCGTCGTGTGATAGAAAACCGCTGGAAGGAGCTTTGGGCATGTGGTCCCTGTCTCCACATTTGCGCGCTGATCACATGGGGAATTCAATGAAAATACGCATGCGTTTTATACAAAACATGCAATGGCGTCAGCAAAAAGGGTGCGAAAAAAATGACGCCTTATACGACTACGATTCGATTTTGGTGTCAACCTTGGTGTCAAAAAAGAAAAAGGTCAGAGGCTTAACACCTCTAACCTGTGCTTTAGATGGTGGGCGATACAAGATTCGAACTTGTGACCCCATCCGTGTGAAGGATATGCTCTACCCCTGAGCCAATCGCCCGTCGCCTTTCGGCAAAAGAGATACTAACATAGCCGTGCGCGGTTTACCAAGAACTTTTTGCCCTCGATTGTAAATTCCTGGGCGTCGGCCGCACCATGGCAAGCGCCGTAACCAGCAAACCCGCAGCTCAACCACCCTTTACCGCTTGATCCACGAGGTCTCGGGACGACAGATAAGTCGCGCGTTGTTGTACGCCATGTCGAGCGTGAGGCACGTGCGTGCGGCATAGAAGCCATCCTCGCGCTGGATGGTCAGCGCCAGCTCAGGCTTGTCGCCGGTTAGGCACAGCGGCAGCAGCAGTTGGATTCGGCTGCCGTAGAACTGCGGTACCGCGAGCGTGTAGTTGGCGGCGGCGCGACGGGCAGCCTCGACGACGGCGCCCTCAAAGGCGCGACGCAGCAGCAGCGAGTTGCCCTCCCCCATCAGGCTGGCGGGAATACGAGTCAGGTTCTCTTCGTCGCCCAGAATGTGGTCGATGTTGGAGCGGATGGGAAGGCGGTAGTCAAAGACAAGCTCGGAGGGGTCCTCGGCAAAGCGCACGCGGCACGGCAGGTACTCAAACGAGACCAGCATGGGGTCGCTCTCCTTAAAGAAACCCTTCAAAAACCAGCGCTGGCGCGCGTCGGGCTTGGTGTTGGGCTCAAACAGGCCGTAGATGGTCTCGTAGCGGCGCGTGTACAGGCCGGTGTTGAACAGGCATCGGTCGTCGTCGAACACCAGCGGCAGGTTGGACGGCGCGGTCTGGTCCACGTCGCGCTCGGTCAAAAATACCGCGCGGCTAAACGAAAACGACAGGTAGTTCTTGAGAATGCGGTTGCAGGGACCCCAGTCCTCGGGATCGGCGAGGTCGGTCAAGCGTTCGTAGCAGGGCTCGGCGCAAAACGCGAAGTCGTACACATTGCTGCACAGGGCGCTGGGGATCTCCATGTGGTGTCCATTCCATTTCATAGTTAGAGTTTGGATGCTTAGATTTTATACGTGCGACGCACCGTCGAGACACACAACGCAATTGCGGCGCAGCTCGTCGGCGAGTTCTGCTCGCGTGCGGTTTCCGGAAACAAGGTCCTGGATCCAGGCGTAGTGCTGGTTGTCTGTGGGTTCCGGGCTATCGGAAAGTACGATTGGAGCACTAGCGGCGTAACAGGAAGGTCCCGCCCGTCAACATCGGCAATCATGAGTTGACAAGCGTAATCATGGCTCAATTGCGGTTTAGCAATAGAATGTCAGGGAATCATCACCAAAGGTTTCGCGCCACTTGTCACAAATGTATCGATGGTTCATGGTGATTAGTTTTGAAAGATCCCTGAGATCCTTAGCCGGAATCTTGCTCTCGTTGTTCGCAAGTGTGCATCCGCCATTTTTAGTGAGCCAAAACTTAGTCGAGTTAGCAGCCGCCCTCTTTACCCCTACATGGATGTGAACGGGTTCTCCGTTTTCCGCGATCCAAAAGAACAGAACATACTGTCCAAAAACAAGAATTCGAGGCATTATGCCACCGCCGGTCCAGCTTTTTGCCGTTCTGCAAGCTCGAAGATAAACGGAGCGTTTGATCTAACGAACTCGGTCAAAAAATCCAGATCGTCAGTAGAAAATCCTTCGACGTTAAACCATTTGACCGCAGGTAGAAAGCATTCTGCATGGTCAAAACCAAAATCAACCGGGCGCTCGACGGCTACGCGAACGGTCCCGTCGTCTCGTGTTTCTGAGTAGGCAAACTGAGTGCCGTCATCTAGCTGAACATAGCTCCAAAGCATTGCTGCCTCCTTAGTGTTTATATCCAAGTATAAACAGCCGCTTAGATGCAACGTGATGCGAATCGAATTATTCCCATAAGACCTGAACTGCTGATTATTTGATTTGTTGAGTTTTGAGCTATCTCACACTTCAGTGTCTTTTTGGCATGGAAAACCGTCATTGTGCGATGGTCGGACTTTATGTCAAGGATCGTATTCAGATTCAAGCGCTCGCATGCTTAACTACTTGCAGGCGCTTGAATCCTATAGATTACCCAAATGCTGCTCAACAGCCTCCATGCCAACCTCCGCATATTTTAGGAGGCCTTGTATATCGTTGTAGTTCTTGGGCAATCGATCTTTTTCAATACCAGTAATTTTGGCGAATAATTCGATTGTTAGATCGAGTGCGAAGTCGATTAGTTTTTGAATTTCGCTGAAAGACGATATGAGAAAGCCATTGGGGGCCGCCTCCCCCGCGGCGCAGCTTCTTTCCGCGGGCTCGGGGTGCCACAATGGGCTTTGAGTATCGGCCCGTGCGGTAGCCCTTACCGCACCTGCGGGGAGGAGGCTTCCCATGCCCCATGTTACCTCCATCGGCCTGGACGTCCACGCGCGATCGGTCGCCGCCGCGGCGTTCAACCCCTTCACCGGCGAGGTGGTGCGCCGCAGCTTCGGCACCGACGCCTCCGAGATCGCGGAGTGGGCCCTCGGCTTCGAGGACCCGAGGGCGTGCTACGAGAGCGGCCCCACCGGCTTCCACATGGCGCGCGAGCTGCGCGCGCTCGGCCTCGACTGCGCCGTGGCCGCCGTCTCCAAGATGCAGAGGCCGGCGGCGGACGCCCGGCGCAAGAACGACCGGCGCGACGCCGAGTTCATCGCCCGCATGCTCGCCACCCACAACATCGTCGAGGTCCCGCTGCCCGACATGGCGGTCGAGGCCGCCCGGGACCTCGACCGCGCCCTCGACGACGCGACCCGCGAGCTCCGCCGCTCGAGGCAGCGCCTCAACATGTTCCTGATCAGGCTGGGCCACGTCTGGGACGAGCGCAACGCCGACGGGGCGAGGAAGAAGGCCTGGACGAGGGCCCACTGGAGGTGGGTCTCGGAGATCAGGCTCGAGGGGCCGCAGCGCGACGCGCTGGAGTACTACGTCACGGCCGCCCGCTGCGCGGAGTCGGACAGGCGGCAGCTCGAGAGGAGGGTCGTCGCGCTGGCGGGCACCGACCGCTGGCGGGCGACGGTGGAGGCGCTGTCCTGCATCAAGGGGGTCGACACCCTGACGGCCTTCAGGCTCGCGGCGGAGGCCGGGTCCTTCAGCAGGTTCCGCTCGGCGCCGGCCTTCGCGAGCTGGTGCGGGCTGACCCCGTCGGAGCACTCGAGCGGCGAGTCCGAGCGGCGCGGCGGGATAACCAAGGCCGGCAACGCGCTCGCGCGCACGGCGCTCATAGAGTCCGCATGGCACTACTCCACGTGCTCCCCGAGGCCCAAGGCCCCAGCCCCCGGCACCGACGTGCCCCCGGCGATACGCTCTAGGGCGGACGACTGCACCGCCAGGCTCCACCGCCGCCGCGAGGCGCTGGCCGCGGCGGGCAAGAGCGCGTGCAAGGCCAACGCCGCCGTGGCGCGCGAGCTCGCCTGCTGGGTCTGGGAGATCGGGTGCAGGTCCGAGGGGACCGTCCTCTAGCGGCCGGCGACAACCGACTCCCGCCGGGAGGGCCCGCGCCTCGACGCATCGCCGGCGCGAGTTCACGACCTTTTTGATGGGCAGCCCCGGGGCCGCGCCCGACAAAAGACTGGATTCGCACGATAGCGCCGGACGGAGAATCGAAATGCGGTGGGGTGCGCGGACATACCGGGCTGACCGCCGGAAGCGCACCCGCAAGAGCCCGCGGATATTAGCTTGCCAGGCAAGCGTCGACTAAGCCATGCAGCGTGCGCGGGCTCTCCCGACGGGAAACGAAAAAGCCCGGTTTCAAACCGGGCTCGAACGAACATGCCTATTGACAATGGCTTTCTCATATTAG
>JAXKGH010000195.1:0-10920 GCA_036550475.1 Collinsella sp.
CTTATCTCGAGCTTTGGCTTTGCGGTCTTTACCGAGGATTCGCTTGCGCATCTGGTAAAGCCCGAGCGTCCGATTCGCGTCGTCGATCAGTGGATGTACCACAGCCGTCTGTACGCCGTCGCCCGTTTTGTGACGATGCGCAACGACCTGGACCTGATTCAGCTCAACTCCTTCGGCTGCGGCTTGGACGCCCTGACCACCGACCAGGTGCAGGAGATTCTGGAGGCCAGCGGCAAGATCTACACCGTGCTCAAGATCGACGAGGTATCCAACCTGGGTGCCGCGCGCATCCGCATCCGCTCGCTCATGGCAGCGCTCAAGGACCAGGAGGCCGAGCGCCTGGCCGATGCCACGGCCGCGGGCGAGGCCTACGAGCAAGGCGACGCCGCGCCGGTGGCGCCTTCCACGGATGCCCCTGCGTTCGCGAGCCGTAAGTACACGTTCGAGGCTCAGCGCGAGAGTGCTTCGACCGCGTGGCCCAAGGTGCCCTTTACCGAGCAGATGCGCGAGGAGGGCTACACCATCCTGTGCCCGCAGATGGCGCCGATTCACTTTGACCTGGTCAAAGAGGTGTTCCGCGGTGCCGGCTACAACTTGGAGCTGCTGCCCTCGACCGACCACGATGCCGTCGAGGCTGGCCTGCGCTACGTGAACAATGACATTTGCTATCCGTCGATCCTGGTGACGGGCCAGATTATGGAGGCCATCGAGAGCGGTCGGTACGACCTGTCCAAGACGGCCGTGGTTATCAGCCAGACCGGCGGCGGCTGCCGTGCCACCAACTACATCGCACTCATCCGCAAGGCCCTGCGCGAGAGCGGCCACCCCGAGATCCCGGTGATCTCGCTTTCGGCCGTGGCGCTCGGTGAGGACAACCCCGGCTTTAAGATTACGCCGGCACTGCTTAAGCAGGCAGTCTACGCAGTGCTCTTTGGTGACGTCATGATGCAGATGCTCTATCGTTGCCGCCCGTACGAGGCCACGCCCGGTGCCGCCAACGCACTCTACGAGGAGTACATGGCGCGCGCCCGCAAGTTGGCGCCCAAGTTCAACCGCCACAACTACACCAAGCTGTGCCGCGAGGCCATCCGCGCGTTCGACACCATGCCGCTTGCGGGCGAGGGCACCAAGCCGCGCGTGGGCGTGGTCGGCGAGATCCTTGTCAAGTTCCATCCCACGGCCAACAACCTCGTGGTCGACGTTATCGAGCGCGAGGGCTGCGAGGCCGTGGTGCCGGGCCTGCTCGACTTCTTCCTGTACTCCATGAGCAACGCCGAGCTGCAGAAGGACGAGCTGGGAAGCTCTGCCACTACGCGCGCTGGTATGCAGGCGCTCATCAAGCTCGTGGACTGGATGCGCACGCCGGTGGAGGAGATGCTCGAGAAGTCCCGCCGCTTTGAGGCACCCGAGCGCATCGGCACCATGGCCGACAAGGCCCGTACGGTGCTTTCGGTGTGCAACAACATGGGCGAGGGGTG
Organism: Collinsella sp.; assembly: GCA_036550475.1. GTDB lineage: Bacteria > Actinomycetota > Coriobacteriia > Coriobacteriales > Coriobacteriaceae > Collinsella. Next base: position 1,479 of record JAXKGH010000195.1, read on the forward strand.
GCTGCTCACGGCCGAGATGCTCGACCTGATCGATCACGGTGCGCCCAACATCATCTGCACGCAGCCCTTCGCGTGCCTGCCCAACCACGTGGTGGGCAAGGCCGTGATTAAGGAGCTGCGCCGTCAACATCCCGAGAGCAACATCGTTGCGGTGGACTACGACCCCGGTGCGTCCGAGGTCAACCAGCTCAACCGCATTAAGCTCATGATTAGCGTGGCCAAGGAGAACATGCGCGCCGGTAAGGGCTTTAAGCTTGAGAAGGTCGCGCCGCTCGCGATGGACGAGGTCACCGGCCAGATGCGTGCCCACGATGGCTGCGTGAGCTGCGGCTCGGTCGACGAGAGTGCCGTGGCGTCGGTCGCTGAGCGCCTGGGACGCGGCATTAAGAAGTAGTCGGCCTACTTCGAGCCGGATATGAGACGAACGGGTGGTAGCCGTACCGGCTACCACCCGTTTTTGCTGTACATATGTTGCGCAAATGACCTTGCTACAGCCTTCCGTGGGCTTGTCCGATTTTTGGGCCGGCTCGGGCTTTGAAGACAAGTTGCTGCAGGCCCAAGGCGATTTTTCGCTCAACGCAGGCCAGCACAGTGTGACCTATCTGCCAAACGACGAGACGACCGCTACGGTCTGGCCATCGCCACCTGCGAGATGGAAGCCGAAAAGTACATCTACCGCGTGTACAAGTACGAGCTGTAGGGCCGCGCTCAGGTTTGACCAATGGAGTATGAAAACACGCCGTTCGCCGATGCCCCCTCCGCGAGTGGCGGCCATATGGTTTGATGTCAGAAACATATAGTTGTCGCCAGCCTGCTGGCGACGTTCCCCCTGATATCGGAGGTTCCAGGTATGTTTCACGCTCCGTTAAGCAACTATCGGCTGGGCTAACATGGGTCGCCGTGCCATTTCGATAGCCCTTGCAGTGGTCTGCCTAGCTGTGCTCTTGGGCGCTACAGGGCTGTTTGCTATAAGCCGAGAAACGTCCTATATGCAGGAATGCGCTTCCGAAGGGTTTGCCATTGACGGTTACTATCGGGACGACAAGACGAGTCTGGAAACCCTGGCCTTTCTTGAAGAGGATAGCCATCGGTGGCAACTGGTCGACAAAGACGGCAGCTGCGTTGGCGGGCAGTTTAAGCGTACGGATGACCCCAACATCCTGATAATAAAGAAGGAAAACGGCGAAGAATTCTGCACGGTTCACGTTGCGTATATATCGCGCCGACGCAATCAGGGGCAGATTTACCTAATTAGAAATACTGAGGTGACCCGATTTTATCTTGTGAGCACCGATCCGGCGTTTACGGTGGAGTCTGGCGATGTCGATCCGGACAGTTGATTCACGGCAATAAAACAGCGAGCGGGGCTCGGGTGTGAACTGCACCCCGCAATTTGCTCGTGTCCGTATCGCGTCTGCGCCTCGTCGTAACTTGCGTCCGTGCGAGCATTCATCCCGCGCCGGCATCACTTCACATCGAACTCCACGCGATCGAGCTCGGGCACATTGAGGTCGATGAGTTTGCGGGCGACACGGCGGTCGTGCGCCCCAAGCGCCTCGCCTGTCGTCACATGGGCGACAATCTCGCGCTCGACGATGCCTTCTTCGTCCCCTTCGGTGGCCGAGGTCTCGACGGCGACGGTGTAATCTTTAAAGCCCGGCAGCACCGCGGCAAGCTCGCGCGTGGTTTCGGTGACGCCGTAGCCGTCCTGCACGCCGGCCTGCGCCGAGCCAATAGACCCCGCCGTCATAACGATGCAGGGGATGGCAAAGATCACCGTGCCCACAATAATGCGGCGGCGCACCTTGCGCGACAGCTCGTCGACCTCGGCATTTTCCTCGGCGGTCACAATGCCGTCGCCGTTGAGGTCGCGCTTGAGCGGCACACGTAAAAGAAGCAATACGGCTTCGGCCGCCAGCGCGATAAAGACCACGTTGATGCCAAACTCGTAAAGCGCCGAGAGAAACAGTGACCCGCTTGCGATGGCGATGCCGTAGCCCGCCGCGCACAGTGGCGGCATGAGCGCGGTCGCCACCGCTACGCCGGCAATGAGCGTCGAAGGCTCCTGATCGCGCGAGTTGCCTAGGCCGCCCGCAAAGCCGCCCGCGAGCGCGACGGCAAGGTCCCATACGGTGGGTGTCGAGTTGTCGATGATGGCCGCCGTGGTGGTGCCAAGGGGCGAGAGCTTAAAGTACAGCGTGGACGTGACCAGGCAAAAGACCATTTGCAGCGCGAGGCCGGCGACGGCCTCGACGGCAATCTCGCGGTCGAGCGTGGCAATACCGTATGCCATGGCAAGAACCGAGCCCATGAGCGGGCAGATGAGCATGGCGCCCACGATGGCGATGTCCGAGTCGATATCGAGGCCGATGCTTGCGATGAGCATGGCGATGATGAGGATGCACAGGTGAGAGCCGGTCAGGCGTGCCCCGTTTACAAAACGCTTGCGGATCACGTGATAGGGCGCGCGTCCCTCGCGAATGTTGAACGCGCGCTTTAAAAAGCGACCAGCCTGTTCGGCAGCCTCACTATGGGCAGGGCGGATGCCATGGCGCCGGTGATGGCGTTCACGCAGTCGCTTGAGCTGTTGTCTATCGAGTTCCATGTTCACCTCGTTCCAGCGCGGTCCGCGCAACGCGCCCGTTGTCCTAACTCTACACCGTGGCGGGCGGGGTGTCTGTTGGATGCGGAATCCGATAGGGCGGATGACGCGGGAGCAAATGCAAATCACAGGCTCAATTCCATCACGCGAAAATATGATGCACCAGCTCCTTCAAGTGTGACGAAATTGTGAAGCACGGGAGCATGAATTTCAAAAAATACGCTGGTCGCCATTGTTGCGCAACAGAATTCAAAAATCGACAGCTACCGTTTGATACGTATGGATACATCCGTGTCAAAGGGAGAAAGCCATGGCAAACTATAGTCCACAGCACTTTGAGCCTCGGGCCAAGACTGTCAACGTCAAGGGCGTTGCCAACCGCGCCGTCGCAACCGTTTTGACGGCGGGCCTCATCGCTCAGCCGCTCATGTCGCCGCTGGCGGCAATCGCCGCACCGTCAACCGATAACGGCGATTCTGTTCAGGGGGGGGGTAGTTCTGTAGAGAATACCGTTGCCGCCGGTAACCAAGCGGTCGTAAAGACGGCTGCCCAGCTGGCCGAGGAGTCGGCAAAGCAGCTCAAGGACGCTCAGGCCGCCTACGATGCCGCCCAGAAGAAGGCCGACGCGGCGGGCCAGTCTCAAAAGCAGGCGCAGCAGCAAAAGAATCAGGCCTCGCAGGCTGTGAGCGACAACGAAATCGAGCAGAACGCAGCAGAAGTCGCCGCGCTCCAGGAGAAGATTGACGAGCTCAAAGCCGCCGTCGAAAAGACCGAGCAGCAGCAGAAGAAGCTGGGCGACCTGAACGATCAGCTCGATCAAGCCAACAAGAGTGTCGAGGATAAGACTCAGGCGCTCAAGGACGCCAAGGCAAAGCAGGATGAGGCCAAGAAGGCCCTCGATGATGCCCAGGCCAAGCTCGAGGCCATGGGTATGGACGAGTACGAGGCCGCCAAGAAGGCCGTCGAGGACGCACAGGCAAAGCTCGATGACGCCAATAAGGCCGTTGCTACTGCACAGGCCAATCTGGACCAGGCCAAGGCCGCCGAGGCCAGCGCCCAGCAGGAAAAGAAGGACACTGAGGCCGCTCTGACGACTGCCCAGGCCAAGAAGCAGGAGACTGCCGCTGCGCTCGCAGCCGCAACCACCGCGCGCGATAACGCCCAGCAGAAGTTCAACCAGGCGCAGGCCGCGCTCGATGCTGCCGTCTCGGGTACGGGTGTCGACTTGAGTGCGCTTGAGGCCGCCAAGATCGCTGCTGCTGGTGAGCTCAAGGACGCGCAGGCGGAGCTCAATGCCGCGACGGATGCCGACGCCACCGCACAGACAAATCTGCAGGCCGCCCAGGCTGCCGTCGCTGCCGCGCAGGAGAAGGCCAACGCCGCCAACGCTGCTGTGGCATCTGCCCAGTCTGCATACGATGCGGCAAACAAGGAGTACAAGGACGCGGCCAGTAAGCGTGACGCCGCGAAGACGGCATACGAGCAGGCCCAGCAGACCGAGGCCGACAAGAAGGCTGAGTACGATAAGCTTGTCGAAGTTCGCAAGCAGAAGCGCAGCGAGTGGGAGGCAGCCTGCGCCGCTTCGAACGCCGCGGAAAAGGCTTATGACGCTGCTAATGCCCAGGTTGAGGCTCTTGAGCAGCAGATTGCAGACCTAAAGTCCAACATGACCGTTGACCAGGAAGTCATCAGTCAGGGTATGTTCGGCTTCATGAACTACATCATCGGCGGCAGCCAGTTCACAGCCACGCAGAAAAAGAACGCCCAGGAAGCCGTATCGATGCTGACCGGTGCCGCTGACAAGGCCGAATGGTATGACCAGTACGTCGATCATGACATGTCTCGCGACACCAACCCGCTCTCCCTGGAGCAGATGCGCAACGCCTTGACATATCTCGACACCCAGAACAACCTCCGCAAGGCGAACGGTCAGTCGGCGCTCAGCGTCAGCCTCCGCATGACTGCGGCAGCCGCCCTTAATGTATCATATTCATCGAACATCTGGGGACACTCGGGCTGCTACTGGGACAATGGAGATAATCTTGCCGGCGGCGGCGGTGCATATACCGGCGGCGAGACCGAGGATACGCTTGGCTGGCCATATACCGGTCTCTACACTCAGGAAAAAGAGGCATTCGATAAGTACGTCGAGAAGAATAGTGACCTTGGGAACCATCGATATGATTCCTACTATATCTACCAGCACTACAGCAGCATCTACCATGAGTGCGGGCACTATCTCAACATCATCGATGCCGGCACGAAGGCTATCGGCATCGCGACCGGTAGCGGTAAGAACACCGATTCCGAGGTAACAATCTTCGATTACAGCTCTTTTGACAGTGAGGCTGATTTCACTGTCTCCGAGTTCAAGAAGCTCCTGAACGACTACATCGATTCCGCATACAACGCAGGCGGCACGCAGGAGCAGAAGGCGAAGCTCAAGGAGCTTCAGGCAAAGCTCGCCGAGGCGCAGAAGAACTTTGGAACTACTAGGGAAGCTTACTTCGCAGCTGTAAACGGGCAGGATGCCGCCCAGGACGCTTTCACCGCAGCCGATGTGAACATGAACACCGCCAAGGGCGAGTACGAGAAGGCTAAGTCCGGCACCGCCGCCGCGAAGACGGCATACGACGCCGCGAAGGACGCACTCGGCGGAATCGACATCGAGTACCTCAAGCAGAACCTCGATGCGGCCAAGGGCGAGGCCGCTACTGCCCAGGCGGCTCTCGATAAGGCAAACGTCACGCTTGCTGACAGCAAGACGAAGGCAGCCGAGGCCGCTGCTCACAAGGCGAAGGCTCGCAGCGCCCGCGATGCCGCCAAGGCAAAATCCGACCAGGCCAACGAGGCGTATGGCAACGCTACCGCTTCGGTCAAGGACCTTGCCGCCAAGCGCGATGCCGCCCAGGCGGACCTTGCGAATAAGCAGGGCTCGCTTGGCGATGCCAAGAAGGCCGACGATGCCGCCCAGACTGGTGTAGACAAGGCCCAGGCCGCAGATGTCCAGGCCGCGACTGCTCTTTCGGACGCCAAGCAGGCAGTTGCCGCCAAGACGCAGGCTGTGTCCGATGCGCAGGCCAAGGCCAAGGCTGCTGAGGGTGAGCTGGCTACCGCGAACAAGGCCTTCGAGCGCTTTGCCGGCGCCCAGAAGGCGGTCGACGACGCCAAGGCCGCCTATGACGCTGCCGTCGCCGGTGTCGCCGATGCCCAGAAGCAGCTCGAGGCCGCCAACGAAGCCGTCGTCGATGCGAATTTCGAGATCGTCATGGCCAAGGCCGAGCTTGCCAGCGATGAGGCACTCAAGGCCGATCTTGAGGCTGTCGACCACAAGGCATCCCTTGCCGCGGGCACGACGGGCAACGAGAAGCTGGTCAAGCTGAACGCTGCCTACGCTCGCTATAAGGCTGCCGTCGATGCCGCCGCTGGTCTCAAGGCTGCTCTGAGCGATGCCGATGCCAAGCTGTCCGATGCCAACGACGCCTATGCCGCCGCGCTGGCTGAGCTTGGCGATGCCAAGGATGCCCTGGCTGCCGCGCAGGCCGAGTACGACAAGTATCATCCCAAGGCTGAGCCGCAGGCCAAGCCTCAGGTTGCACAGGCTGCTGCAAAGGCTCCTGTCGCCAAGAAGAAGGCCACGTCGGCCGCGCTCGCCCAGACTGGCGATGACTCCGCTCTTGCGGGCGAGGTGTTCGTCATCGGCGGTATCACCCTCGTGGCCGCTGGTGTGACGCTGAGCGATCGTCGTCGCAAGCAGATGTAGCGTTTCGAGCGTAGATTCTGCAACGAACTTCGGTTCATAGCAGGAACGCTTCGATAGCTTAACCGATAAGGCCGGCGCGCTGTTAAACGCAGCGCGCCGGCCTTTCTTTGTTTCGATATCAAAAAGCCCGGTCAGCAGCCGTGAAAGCTACCGGCCGGGCAAGCCGTAGGCAATATGGTTGCTGTCGAGCAGCTGCTCAGCTTAGCCCAGCAGGCTTAAGCCAACAGAGACAAACGCCAGGATAACGCCGACAATAGACTCGCCACCGAGCAGGCCGCTGGCGACAACCAGGCCCTGCTCCTGGAAGGCGGCGTCCTTGGCGGCCTTTTCCTCGTCCGAAAGACCGGCCTCGGCGTCGCGGTGAGCGGCCCACTTGTCGTAGGCGAGCTTAACGCAGGAGCCCAGGAAAGCCGTGAGCGACATGTAGAACGGCAGGTACACGCCCAGGCCGATCATCATGGCCGGAATGCCGAGCCAGTACATGACGATGCCGGCGATAAAGCCGCCCGCAAACCACGGCACGCTCGGGATGCCCGAGACCATGGTGGCGACGACGCTTGCCTGCGCGGCCACAAAGCTCTTGTCGGGTCCAAAGGCGTCCGGACCATAGGCGGTTACGAGCGCGACCATGACGGCTGCGGCGACCAGAGCGCCCACGATGCCGCCGATGGCCTGGCCGACCCACTGTGCGCGCGGGTTGGTGCCCAGCACGGCGCCGGCCTTAAAGTCGTTCATGACGTCGCCGGCAAGGCCGCACGCCACGGCCACGATGCCGGCGATAAAGAACAGCTTGACCTGCGCGAGCTGCGCGAAGGCTGCCACGATGAGCATGACGATGAGGCCAAAGATCTCCATGGGGTCGATGCCCGTCTGGCCGCAGCTCTGAGCGCTCATAATGGTGGTGACAAAGGTGAACAGCGTGACGATGACGGCCGGGACGGGACCGAGGTCGAGCGCGATGGCAACGATCACAGCGATGGCTGCGGTGCCCAGGCCGATGATGCCGGCGTCGAGCTTAAGCGAGCCCGAGATGAGCGACTGCTCATCGGTGTCGGTGGAGCTGTCAGCGGCGAGGCCACGGACGATGCCGGCGACCTGCGGCAGGATGTCTTTAAGGACGACGGCGACGCCAAAGCCCATCATAAGGCCCATACCGAGGGACTTGACGATACCCTGCGCGGTCGCAACGTCGAACAGGCCGGCAGCGGTGCCGCCGACGATGATGCCAAAGTTGCCCAGCAGCGCGCCGGCAAACCAGAAGGCGACGGGGGCGAAGCCCACCAAAAAGCCGATGGACAGCAACATGGGCGAGTTGTAGATGGCAAAGGTCACGCCGGGGATATTGAGCGTGCACAGCATGCTGGGCACCACGCCCAGAGCGTCGCGAAGCACGCTGTAGATGCCCGCGATGGCCATAGAGCCAAAGAGCTGCTTGCCGGTCTTGCCGCCGGCTTCGGTCGCGCGCAGGGTCTGTGCTGCGGCGTTGCCGGTGGGGAACTCAAGCGCGGCATCCACGATAAAGTGACGGTGGATGAGCGCTGTCGCCAGAAGGCCCAAGATGGTGCCGGCGAGTGCCACGATAAACATGTCGAGCCAGCTGATCTGATCGGCATAGCCCAGCATCCAGGCGCCCGGGATGGTAAACGCCAGACCGCCGGCGACCATGGCGCCCGCGGACATGATGGTGTGGGTGACGTTGGCCTCGTTGAGACTGGCGTTGCCCATGAGCTTAAGGAAGAACAGCGAGATGACGGCAGCGAAGATGATCGGCCAGGGGAGTGCGCCCATCTTGAGCGCCGTGTAGGCCGAGCTTGCCGTGATAATCACGCAGCCAAGGACGCCGATGACGACGCCGCGCAGCGTGAGTTGCCCGCGCATCGAAGCGCGGTTCGAGGGATTGCTCATATAGAACTCCTTTGCGTATATCCGCTTCCCCCGGGAGCGCCGCTACGGATACGGCGCGGGAAGTCGGGTTACCAAGGGCCGCCGCGTGAGCTCGCGCGCGACCGCGCACCAGTATAGCCGCAAGCTAGTCATTTTGGGATGACTGGTTTAGGTAGGCGATATACTGCTGGGCAGACGAAAGGAGCGCCGACGATGCTTAATGGGTGCGCATATATATTGACGGTCGACGTGGGCAACACGTTCATTCGCTTTGGCCTGTTTGCCGAGGATTCGGCCGCGGCGCAGGAACGCCCGCTTGCGACGTGCGAGATCACCACGCCGTCCCGTATTACGGCCGACGAGGCGCGCATGCGACTTGTGCAGGTCATGGGCGCGCTCGCCGCCGATGCGGGTGTGCCCGGGGTGCTCGTGCTCGCCGCGGCCGTGCTGAGCTGTGTGGTCCCGGCGCTCGAGCGCCCGTGGAAGGCAGCGCTTTTCCGTACCTGCACGGGGCGCGTGCTCACCGTGGGGCCGGGCCTCAAGACCGGCATACCCGTGCACTACGATGACCCGGCCGAGATCGGTCCCGACCGCATCGCCGACGCCGTGGCTGCCCGCGCTGTCTACGGCTCGCCGTGCATCGTGATCGACCTGGGCACCACGACCAATATCGAGGTCATCGATGCGCGCGGAACCTTTGTCGGCGGCGTCATCGCGCCAGGCTTGGCACTTGGCGCCCGTTCGCTTTCGGCCGCTGCGGCGCGCCTGCCGCAGGTCGAGCCCTCGGCGCCCACGCATGTGATCGGCCGCAACACGCGCGAGGCCATGCGCTCGGGCGTGGTTCTGGGCGAGGTAGCCCGCATCGACGGCATGCTCGACATGGTGCTCGCCGAGATGCGCGCGACCAAGGCCGCGGGGGAGGGCGACGTGCCCATCGTCATAACCGGCGACGATGCCGAGGCACTCGCGTCGCTGGTCGGTCACAGTCTGACGGTCGACGATGCGCTGACGTTGCGAGGACTGGCCGAGCTCTATCGCATCAACCAAAAGCCCCGCCGCGTGTAAAGGTGAGGGCGCCGGTGGGACAAACGCCCCCACCTTTTACCTGCTACAATGGGTCAAACTATTGCGATTACGGAGGTGTCTGCCATGTCGGACGATCTTCATCAAACTTCGTCAGGCAAGCGCCTGGA
>JAXKGH010000021.1:0-21025 GCA_036550475.1 Collinsella sp.
TTCTTGGGAGGCGCCATCTTCTGCGCGGGCTGCGATTTGATCGCACGCACGCTGTTCTCCCCCGTCGAGCTTTCCATCAGCGCCGTCACCGCCATCTTCGGCGCGCCGGTGGTTATCGCACTCATGTTGAAGAAGCGGGTGAGGTAGATGGGGAAATTCGTGCCGCAGCCCAAAACGCTCGGAGGGGAGTCGAACCTCGAAACCCCGGTCGCAACGCAGGCTGACGGAGCGCCGCTTTTCCGCATAAGCGACCTGTCGGCGGGTTACGACAAGAAGGCCGTAGTCGAAGGCGTCGATCTGGAGGTTCGCGCGGGCGACGTCGTGGCGCTCATCGGGCCGAACGGCTCGGGCAAGTCGACCATCTTGAAAACAATCACACGCCATCTGGCACCGCATGCCGGCACGGTCGAGCTCGACGGGCGAGAGATTTCCCGATGGAAGACGGCGGAGTTCGCAAGGAACCTTGCCGTCATGCTGACAGATCGCCCCCGGACCGAGCTCCTCACCTGCCGCGATATCGTAGAGGCGGGAAGGCATCCCTACACCGGGCGAATGGGCACACTCACGCCCGATGACCATAATCGGGTCGACGAGGCCATGAAAACCGCACATGTGGAAGGGCTCGCCGAGCGCGACTTCATGCAGATAAGCGACGGGCAACGCCAGCGCGTCATGCTCGCACGCGCCATCGCGCAGGATCCGCGTGTGCTCGTGCTCGATGAGCCCACGTCGTATCTCGATATCCGCTACCAGATCGACCTGCTGCGAATACTTCGCCACCTTGCGAAATCGCGGAATGTTGCTGTCATCATGTCCATCCACGAACTCGAGCTCGCGCAGAAAAGCGCCGACAAGGTGATTTGCGTGAAGGACGGCCGGGTCTTCCGCGCCGGCGCACCCGAGGACATATTCACGCGCGAGACGATTGGCGAGCTCTACGGCCTTCAACATGGCACCTTCAACGAGCGCTTCGGCAGCGTGGAAATTGGGCGCCCACACGGCGATGCGCACACGTTCGTCATCGCCGGCGCAGGTACGGGGTCGGCTGTGTTTCGCCAGCTCATCCGGCAGGGCAAGGCGTTCTACGCGGGCGTTCTGCACGAAGGGGACATCGACTGCGAGCTCGCGCGCGACCTGGCGACGGAATGCGTGGCCGAGCGCGCCTTCGAGCCGATCGGGGATAAAACCATAGCCCGCGCCAAAGAGCTCCTCGTCCACTGCGTGCGTCTTATCGTGTGCCCCACCGCCTTCGGCACCATAAACGCCCGCAACGCAGAGCTCGTCGAGTTCGCACGCTCGCATGGTATCGAGGTCATGCAAGCGTGCGAAGGCGCATCGGAGGATTCCAATGGATACGCCTAGGCGCGGCCCAAGAAATCGTCCGCATCCCCATCTGACACTATTTCACCGCAACTTAGAGAGCGTCCGCTATAACGCTTCACCCCAAATCAAATTGATTCGTTGAATAGACGCATTGCAAATCTTTATACTTCGTTTAATCCACAAGTGGGTATTATCACACACAAGGCGCACGTGAAAGGATATGCCCATGTCGCTTACACAGTCAGCAGAGCGTGCAGCGCTCAACAAGCTCATCGATTATCTCGACGACAACCCGCAAGAAAACATCGACAAAATCATGGACCTCGTGAACAAGCTGGTCCCCAATCGCGTATTTCCTGTACAGCGAGAGGCATTCACCAATGTCATCAAGAGCCGCGGCAATTGGTATGACCTAATCATGCGTGTATTCAGCCTCAATCCCCAGATGCGAACCAAACTGCTTAAGACCCTCATTGTCGACGCCAACCTGCTTGCTTGGCCAGAGCAGGAAAAGAACCGCGAAAAGTACCAGTGCAACGTTCCGTGGGCCATCCTGCTCGATCCCACGAGCGCCTGCAACCTGCATTGCACGGGCTGCTGGGCCGCCGAGTACGGCTACAAGCAGAATCTCTCGTTCGAAGACATCGACTCTATCGTTACGCAGGGCAAAGAGCTCGGTACGCATATCTACATCTATACCGGCGGCGAGCCGCTCGTCCGCAAGCACGACCTGATCAGAATTTGCGAAAAACATCAGGACTGCGTGTTTCTCTGCTTTACCAACTCCACGCTGATCGACGAGGCCTTCTGCGACGATATGATTCGCGTAGGTAATTTTGTCCCCGCCATCAGCGCCGAGGGCAATGAGCACACCACCGACGCCCGTCGCGGCGAGGGTACCTATGCAAAGATCGAGCACGCCATGAAACTCCTGCGCGAGCGCGACTTGCCGTTTGGTATCTCCACCTGTTGGACCAGCGCCAATGCCGATACGGTTGCTACCGAGGAGAACATGGACTGGATGATCGGCGAGGGAGCACTCTTCTGCTGGTACTTCCACTTTATGCCGGTTGGCCGCAATGCAACCCCCGAGCTCATGCCCACGCCCGAGCAGCGCGAGCACATGTATCACTTTATCCGCGAAATGCGTGAGAAGAAGCCGCTGTTTACGCTCGACTTCCAAAACGACGGCGAGTTTGTAGGCGGATGTATCGCCGGCGGCCGCCGCTACCTGCACATCAACGCCGCCGGAGACGTGGAGCCGTGCGTGTTCATCCACTACTCAAACGCCAACATCCACGATGTGAGTTTACTCGACGCGCTGCGCTCTCCCCTCTTTATGAAGTACTACGAGAACATGCCGTTTAACGACAACTACCTCAAACCATGCCCCATGCTCGAGAATCCCGACGTGCTGCCCAAACTGGTCGCCGAGAGTGGCGCAATGAGCACCGACCTAATCGAGAAGGAGTCACCCGAGCAGCTGCGCGAAAAGACCCAGGCTGCCGCCGAGGCATGGTCACCTGTCGCCGACCGCATCTGGAACGACTCCGACGATCCGTTATACGCCAAGCGTCACGAGGACAAGTCGCAGGGCATGGCCGATAGCGACATGCACAAGTTCGAAAAACAGGGCCGCATACTCAAAAACGGCGATTAATGCTGCCCTACACGACAAACGCTCAGAAATGAAGCGGAGCAGTCTCGAGGCTCATCTTCGAGGCTGCTCCGCCTTACCATCAAAACAGTTTTACTAAGTTGCGGTGAAATAGGGACCAGAACGGCCTTCCAATAACCAAAACAATCCCTATTCCACCGCAACTTCTATAAGTTGTTGAATTATCGATGCTATTCGAAGCGAGATTCCAGACTCGACAGACCGTTGAGAGTCAGGTCGTTGGCGACCTCAGAGACGCGCTCGATAGGAACCGAACCGTCAGACAGCGCCCACGTGCGATAGATACCGATAATACCCGACAGCAAAAACGCCAGATAGTAGTCGAACATCTCGTCCTTGAGACCTTGGGGCAGCAGATCGCGTTCGGCAATCTCGTGCTCGAGCGGCGCACGAAGACGAGCCATAAAATCATCGAGCGGAATGTTCTCGATCAGCTGACGATTGAGCACCAAGTTGTTGCACAGTGCCTCGTTAACGGTTTTAAAGAAGGTCGCCGCCGCGCCAAGAGCGCGCTCGTTGGTGTCGCCGTCCATTAAAGCAAGCGTTTTCTCGACCGAGTCGACAATCATCTCCACCACATCGACGGCAATGGCATCGAGCAGGCCGTCAACCGTGCCAAAGTGCACGTAGAAGGTTTTGCGGTCGACATTGGCCTCGCGCGCGATGGCACTCACCGTAATGTCTGCCAGCGGCTTTTCCATGAGCAGGCGCTCGAAAGCGGAAAGGATGGCATTACGGCTGCGAACGATGCGACGATCAAGACGCGGTTTGCTGGTTGCCATGGGCGTGTCCCTTCGATATGCGAGCATTCATCAACAGATGAGAGATAATCTACGTAAGAGGATTATCCCCCATACAGCACAAAAATGCCCCGCATCATGAAGAACGCACGACTGTCCTACTGCGACTTAGGGTGCTTCTTCTTATTGAGTACCGACGGAGATACGCGAATACCATCGCCTGTCTGGCGCACATAGGCTTTATGAGCCGGCTTAGCGGTCCCAGAAGCCTTCTGAGCGTGCTTCTTGGGATCAACGGTAACAGCATTAGTGGGGTGCGGCTTAGTGGGCGCAGAGGGCGTCTGAGGCGTGCGGCCGAGCTTGCGCATCACGCGATCCCAGCGCGCATGGATGCTCTCGTTGTGGGCGCTCTTAAGTCCCAACAGGGGCGCAGCCAAAATGGTCGGCGCAATAAACGTAATGAGGCGCCACAGCAGATAGCCAGCGGTCGAAGCCGACCCAAAGAAATGACCCAAGAACAATGCAAAGCCGCCCTCAGCGCCACCAGTTCCACCGGGCAGGGGGACCGCAGAGCTCAGCAGCTGGACAAAGGCGCTCGCGGCCATGACCGAGAAAAAGTCGACCTCGTGGTGGCCAAAGGCAAGCATCAGGAAATACGGCACCAGATAGAAAAACGCGAGTTGCAGCATGGTGATGACCACCGTGAGCAGCATGGAAGAAAAATGTCCGGCTGAAAGCTTGAACTTCTCGGAGAAGGAGTAGATCTCGCCATCGACAAACGTGCGCCATCCCTCGATCTTAGTGGCCGAGACACCAATGCGCTCAAGCCAATTGATGATGCAATGGGCGACGCGCGTGACGGTCTTAGGCATGAGCGCGACGGCGAAGATGCCCAGCAAGATGCAGCAGTGCCCACCAAAGCTAAAGACACACAACAGCGTCATGTCGCCATAGCGCTCGGCAAAAAACGGCATGCGAGCAAGCAGTAGGATAGCGCCCCAGGCAACGAGGCCAAACTGATACACGATAAAGCGCGTGAACTGCGTGGCGCCAGCCTCGCCGACATTTTGGCCCGCCTTGGTCAGGCGGTAGATCTGGGCGGGAGTCGAGCCCATCATCATGGGCGTCAGGTTGCCAAAGAAAATGCCGCTCGCCTCGACCGAAATCAGGTCGCGGATGCCGACGGGTGAATCGGGGTCGAGCCAGACGGCGATCGCATAGGCCACAATGCCAAAGAACAGATACATGAACATGCAAAGACACGCGACAACGAGCCATGGCGCCTGGACGCTCGACATTGCGGCCCAGAACTGCCCCATCTGCCCGGTTACCACCAGATAGACGATATAACCTACCAGCACGACGCCGATAAAGATGGCGCCGCGGCGTGCGCTCTTATTGTCATCTCCGCCCGAGGCCTCAACCTCGACCTGGGGCTTAGACGTATGCTGAGAGGACTCCGTCATGAGACTCCTTCTAACAGTCAAAATATCTTGGATATTGTACCCGTAAGGGCCATAGGCAGAACGCAAAGCTCTGGTTCAAACGGGAATTGCAGACGGTTGTTTAAAAATAAAAAACCCGGCCTTCCATGCGAAGACCGGGTATCAGATACGTGGTAGCCCGTACCAGATTCGAACTGGTGATCTCCGCCTTGAGAGGGCGGCGTCCTAAACCGCTAGACGAACGGGCCATAAGCCTCAGCAGAAAAGAAGTGGTAGCCCGTACCAGATTCGAACTGGTGATCTCCGCCTTGAGAGGGCGGCGTCCTAAACCGCTAGACGAACGGGCCACATGACATCTGCACTGCCGTGCTGCGAGGAAATATATTACGGGACAAAAAACGTCAGCGCAAGAAGAAATTCCAAATTGCCGAAAAATTGTCGGCAGGTTATGGAACACGCAGGTAAACTGGGTAGCTAATTCAAGTTGAGATGGAGCAAAAGAGCTTCGCGCTCGTTGGGAATGTTGTCTTCGATCACGGCGTCGAGGGCGGAGTTGAGAAGCTGACCCAGTTCCGGCCCGGGCTTGACTCCGGCACGGATCAGGTCGCCGCCGTTGATGGCGAGCATCTTGAGCGTATAGGGCTCCCCCGCCCTCAGCAGCTCGTGCGCCATCGCGCGCATCTCCTCAATCGTCTCAACGTAATAGAAGCACGACGGGGCCTTGCCGAGCGTGTCAGCACGCTTAAGGTCCATGAGCTCGTCAATCAGACGGGCCGTGTCGACGCCCTCGCCAGAAAGCGCACACATCATATTGAGCAGGCAGGATCGCTCGGGACGCAGCGGTTTGTCGTGATATTTGATGAGCAGGCACACGTCGCGCACCAGGTCGTGCGAGAGAGCCAGGCGATCCATAATGACGCGCGCTTTCTTGGCGCCGAGCTCGGGATGACCGTAGAAGTGTCCGCTACCGGCATGGTCGACCGTGAAGCACTCGGGCTTGGAGACATCGTGCAAAAACGCCGCCCACATAAGGCTCGACGATGGCGCGACGCCGTCGCACAGCGCCAGCTCCCCTGCCACCGTCAGCACACGGGCGATATGCTCGTAGACGTTAAACGCATGATAGACACTTCGCTGATCAAACCCGCGACCCGCTGCCAACTCGGGCACAGCGGCGCAGATGAGCTCAGGGTAGCGCAACATGGCGTCTCCCCCGTGACCGGTCGAAAGAATGCCCTCGAGCTCAATACCCACACGCTCGCGCGCTACGGCATCGAGCAGCGGCGCGCACTCGGCAAGCGCACGCATGGTCTCGGGCTCAATCATAAAGTCCAGGCGGCAGGCAAAGCGCACCGCGCGCAGCATGCGCAGGGCGTCCTCGTTAAAGCGACGCCTGGGATCGCCGACGGCGCGAATCAGCTTGCGCTCCAAGTCACCCTGGCCGTCGTAGCGGTCGACAAGCCCGCGCTCGGGATGCCAGGCCATGGCGTTGACGGTAAAGTCGCGGCGCGCCAGATCGTCCTCGAGCGAGGCGGCGCGCTCGACGCTCTGAGGATGGCGCCCATCGGTATAGAAGCCATCCAGACGGTACGTGGTGACCTCGATACGCTCGCCATCGGAAATAGCCGTGATTCCGCCAAATTTAATGCCCGACTCCACAACCACGATGCCGGCGGCCTCGAGCGCCGCCTTGGACTCCTGCCACAGGCCGCTACAGCACATATCAACATCGTGGCTGGGGCACCCCATCAGGGCGTCGCGCACCCAACCGCCCACGTACCAAGCCTCAAGACCAGCCGCCTCAAGCGCGCGCAGGACGCGTAGGGACGCATCGGACGGTTGTGTACCGTTGAGCGAAACATTGCACATGCCTATGGCCTCCTGCACTTGTGAGCGTTAATCGATGGTTCTCAAGAAGTCTAACAAGAAACGAGAAAGCGCGCACACGCAATCGCGTCGCTGATTAGATAAAACGAGACAGCAGACACCACATATGTTCAGCGCGCAAAAAACACCCGCCTTGGTAATCCAAAGCGGGTGTTCGGCAACGATGTATCGATGCGGCTAGCAGACCTGGCGAACCTCGATGTGCTTCTTATATACGTCCACCTTGGCAAAATCGCCCAAACCGGGGCACTCGACCACGTTGGCGCCGGTGGCCATCGACAGGCGCAGGGCATCCTCGACGCGCTCGGGGGCGTCATGCCACACGGACAGGAAGGCAGCGAGCGAGGAATCGCCGGCACACACCGTCGACAGCAGCTTGACGTCGAAGGTGCGGTTAGCAAACCAGATGTGCTTGCCGTTGGAGAAGTACGCACCGGCGCCGCCGAGGGTCAGCAGCACGTTCTTGGCGCCCTTGGCATGAAGCTCAGCCATAGCGCCCTTGACGGACTCATCGTCGCCACCGCTCACCTTAATGCCAAAGATATCGAGCAACTCGTCGTCATTGGGCTTGATCAGCAGCGGCTCCATGGCAATGAGATCTGCCAGCTGATGGCTCGAGATGTCGAGAACGAACTCGGCACCCTTGGCCTTGACGCGGCGCAGAACCTCGGCCAGGAAGCCCTCGGAAGTGTTGGGAGGCAGCGAGCCACTGATTACCAGGCAGGTCATGTCATCGAGCGAATCGATGAGCTCAAACATCTCCTGCTCATTGGCCTCGTTGATGGCGGCACCGGCGTTGACCATGTTGTACTCGGTGTCGGGGCCGGCATTGAGGAAGACGTTGACGCGCGTGATGCCGTCGGTCCACACGGGCTTGACGGGCACGCCCAGGGCCTCGGCGCCCTTGACGATGAACTCGCCCGAGAAGCCAGCGAAGAAGCCCAGGATCGTGGTGTCGACACCGTAGTGGTCAAGCGTAAACGAGACGTTGAGGCCCTTGCCGTTGGGCGTATAGACGGCGTTGCGAGTACGCGTGACGGTGTTGGCAGCAAGGCCGTCGCAGGCGATGTTGTAGTCAATGGCGGGATTTGCAGTGAGCGTGTAAATCATGAATGTTCCTTTCACGAAGCAACGTGTTAATGAAAGTATATTCCACGCATCAGTAAAAGGCTAGGACAACTCGGTGAACGGTGTGGAAGCGATGAAGTACGGCGGGACACCTCTCCCCCGTGGCGGAACAAAAAGGCGCCCCAGCCGAAACCGGGGCGCCGCATGCGCACGAATATGTCGCGTTTCGATTACTGACGATCGAGCTTGCGGACAGCAACGCGCTTGCTGTACTCATCGACGTGACCGAAGTCGCCGATGCCGACGGACTCGGCAACGTTGGCGCCGGTGGCCATAGCGAGCTTCATGGCCTCCTCGACGTTGTCGCGATCCCTGTACCACTTGTGCAGGAACGCAGCGAGGGTGCAGTCGCCGGCGCAGACGGAAGAGACCAGCTTGATGTTGAACTCACGCTTGGCGTACCAGATGTCCTCGCCGTTGGAGAAGTAAGCGTCGCCGCGGCTACCACGGGTGAGCAGCACGTTCTGAACGCCAGCGTCGTGAGCCATCTTCATGGCAACGCGAACCTCGTCGTCGGTATCGACCGGCACGCCGAAGATGGCCTTCATCTCGTGATGGTTCGGCTTGATGAGCAGCGGCTTCTTGTGAGCGAGCTCCTTGAGCTTGTCGGAGGACAGGTCCAGGACGACGTCAGCGCCACGAGCCTGAGCGTGCTCCATGACCTGAGCCAGGAAGTCGGGCGTAGCTTTGGGAGGCACGGAGCCGGAGACAATCAGGCACTCAAGATCGCCCGCGGTGTCCAGGATGTTGTAGAGCTCCTCCTGGTGCTGCGGCGTGATCGGAGCACCCGGGTTCAGGATGCCGTACTCGTGCTGGCCATCGTTGACGTAGGTGTTAATGCGCGTGATACCGTCGGTCCAGACCGGGCGGCAGAGGCAACCCAGGTTCATGACCTCCTCGACGATGAACTTGCCCGTGAAGCCAGCAAAGAAGCCGAGTGCGACGGTGTCAACGCCCATCTTCTTAAAGGCGAAGGACACGTCAAGGCCCTTGCCGTTAGCCGTGTAGCTGGCCGAGCCGGTGCGGACGTTCTCATCGGGCTCGAGCGGAGAGCTCGAAACCGTCATGTCGACAGCCGGGTTAGCGGTTAGCGTGTAGAACATTTACAGTACCCCCTGTATATGTGAGGGCCGCGTGGCCGGCCCATTCCAACCACGCGGTTACCTCTGATACCAAATTAGCGAGCTGCGGACTCGAGCAGTGCCTTGACCTCGGCTGCGGTGTTGCAGGCAAGCGCCTTCTCGGCGAGCTCGTCGCACTCGGCCTTGGTCCACTGGCTGATGGTCTTGCGGGCGCGCAGGATCGAAGGAGCGCTCATCGAGAACTCCTCCAGGCCCCAGCTGATCAGCAGCGGCTCGAGCAGCGGATCGGCAGCGGCCTCGCCGCACATACCGACCATGATGCCGGCCTTCACGCCGCTCTCGATGATGTTCTTGAGCGAGCGGAGCACGGCGGGATAGTAAACCTGGTACAGGTTGGAGATGGTGTCGTTACCACGGTCGGCGCACATGGTGTAGCCGATCAGGTCGTTGGTGCCGATGGAGAAGAAGTCGGCGACCTCGGCAAGACGGTCTGCGAGCAGCGAAGCGGCGGGCGTCTCGACCATGATGCCGACCTCGATGTTCTCGTTGAACTTGCGACCCTCTTCGGTCAGCTCGGCCTTGCACTGCTCGACGAGCTCCTTGACAGCCAAGACCTCCTCGACGCAGGTGACGAGCGGGATCATGATCTTGACGTCACCGAAGGCGCTAGCGCGCAGCAGAGCGCGGAGCTGGACCTTGTACTGGTCGGGATTGGCCAGGCAGTAACGCACGGCGCGGAAGCCCATGAAGGGGTTGTCTTCCTTGACCATATGCAGATACGGAATCTCCTTGTCGCCACCCACATCGAGCGTGCGGATGATGACCGGAGCACCCTTGAGCGCGCTGGCGACCTTACGGTAGGCGTTGAACTGCTCCTCCTCGGAAGGAAGCTCAGCAGAGTCCATGAACAGGAACTCGGAGCGGAACAGACCGATGGCCTCGGCGTCGTGATCGAGCGCGTTGGGCACGTCATCGGGGTTACCGATGTTGCAGGCGATGATCTTCTTGATGCCATCGGCAGTCACGGACGGCTTGCCACGGAAGGCCTCGAGGGCCGCCTTCTCGGCAGCGAAGGCCTCGGCCTTGGCGGTATAGGCAGCGAGCGTCTCCTCGTCGGGATCGGCCTCGACGATACCCTTGCCACCGTCGACGACAACGGTCATACCGTTGCGCAGCGCGGTGCAGCTGTTGGAAACCGAAAGGACAGCCGGGATCTCGAGGGCGCGCGCGATGATCGCGGAGTGCGACGTGCGGCCACCGGTCTCGGTGACGATGCCGGCAACGTGGGCCTTATCGATCGTGGCGGTCATGGACGGCGTGAGGTCGTGCACGACAACGACGGTGTTCTCGGGCAGGACGGAAAGGTCGACGACCTCCTTGCCCAGCAGCTCGGCCAGAATACCGGTGCGGATGTCGGCGATGTCGGCCGCGCGCAGACGGAACATCTCGTCGTCCATGGACAGGAACATGTTCTCAAACATGGTCGAGGTGTCCATGAGCGCCTGCTCGGCGCAGGTACCGCCGTCAATGGCGGCGTTGATGGCGTCAGTCATGCCCGGGTCCTGAGCCAGGACAATGTGTCCGCTCATGATCTCGGCCTCGGCCTCGCCCACCGTCTCCTTCATATGGTCGGCCTGAGCCTGGGTCTTCTCGCAGAAGACCGAAAGAGCGGACTGATAGCGCTCCTTCTCTGCTGCCGAATCAGCAACCTCGTGCGGCTCAAACGTCAAGTCGGGATCGACGGCGACCATGACGGTGCCGATACCGATGCCCTCGGAAGCGTTGACTCCCTGATACATTCCCATTCCTCTCTCCGTGTCATGTGATAAAGCGTTTTGCCATATCCATGACAAAAGAGCGCAGCTACCTTACAACAGGTCACTGCGCCCCCAAATATGAACTTAGTTGTTCAACATGCGACCCGTTTGAGTTCTACTCGCCAAGACCGCTCTTGATGAGCTCGATGGCAGCAGCCAGAGCCTCGGCCTCGTCAGCGCCGTCGCACTTGACCTCGACCTCGGTGCCGCAGGGGATACCAGCAGCCATAAGTGCCATCGGGGACTTGCCGTTGACCTCCTTCTCGGGGGTGACGACCGTCACGTCACAGGCGTACTTGCCCATGGTGGAGGCGAACAGACCAGCCGGACGCATGTGCAGACCCTGAGGATTAACGAGGGTAGCCTTTTCAGAAACCATAATTGACTCCTTTTTGTGTTTAACCCCTGTCATGCATGTGGCAGGAGTCAGATTCACGACGTTGTTTATATTAACTCACATCAAACGGTTTTTCATTGTGTTTCAGACGAATTATTGGACAGATGTGTTTGTCGTCCGCTTGCTCGCCGGGCGGGGCGATTAAGTTTGCTGCTCTACAGTCCTGCGCAAGACGGAAAGCACATTAAGTGCTTTCCTTTGCGTGCGGAACTCGCGACAAACTTAATCGCCCCGCCCGGCGAGCAAGCTGCGGAAAATCGATCGGTCCAGAGTAATGTCGGCTGAAAGGAATTCTGGCTGATGAACTGTTCGCGACAAAGACTCGATAGGTAGCCCCCTCTATGCCCTTTTATAAGTTGCGGTGAAATAGGGACTGAATTGGGGTTGAATCGTTTAAACAGTCCCAATTTCACCGCAACTTATGGGAGGGGTAGAAAAAGGCGGAGGCCCTGGAGAGGGACTCCGCCTTATATACAGGGGGCGATGGTATTCGCGTGTTGCGGGATTAGACCAGGCGGGCGTTGATCGTCTTGGCGATCTCAGCGGCGTCGGTGGAACCCTTGACGGTGGCACGGAAGTCCTCGTCCATGAGCGCCTCGGCGACCTTGGACAGGATCTTGAGGTGCGTAGTGCCGGCCTGGGCACCGGGGATGAGCAGGGCGATAGCCACGTTGACGGGAGCGCCGTCCATGGTGTCCCAACCGGTCACGCCGGACTCGTCCTTGACGACGATGACGGCAGCCTCGGTAATGGCGTCGGACTTGGCATGCGGGATGGCGAAGCCCTCCATCATGCCCGTGGTGCCCTCGGCCTCGCGGGCCAGGAAGGCGTTCATCACGGCGTCGGCGTCGCTGGCGATACCGGCCTTGACAGCCTGGTTGGAAACGAAGCTCAGAGCCTCGTCACGAGAAGCGAAGTCCTCGGCGACAAAGACGTTCTCGACCTTCACGAAGTCAGCAGCCTCGGCCTTGGGGGCCTCGACGGCAGCGGCCTTGGGGGCCTCAACCGGCTTGGTTGCAGGAGCGGGCTTCTGGTTCTTCTCGAAGTCGTACTTCTTGAAAGCCACGAACAGGATGCCACCGACCACGGCGCCGATGAGGATCGCGAGGACCCACAGCGGACCGTTCTCGACAACGGGCAGGACCAGGAAGCCGCCGTGAGGCGCCGGATCGTGAACGTTGAAGAAGATGGTCAAGATGGAAGCGATGGAAGAACCGAGCATCATGATGGGCATAACGGGCCAGATGTTCTTGGTCATGAACGGAATGGCGCCCTCGGTGATGTGGGTGCAACCAAGGATGAGGTTGACGATACCGGCGTCATGATCCTCCTGGCTGAAGTACTTCTTGCCGACAACGACAGCGAAGGTGGTGATCAGCGGCGGAACGATGCAAGCGGCGGAGACGGCAGCCATGAAGTTGGTGCCGAAGTTGTAGGTCTCGGTGCCGACGCCAGCTTCGAGAGCGGTACCGAGCAGGAAGGTGCCAGTAGCGTAAGCAGCCTTGTTGACCGGGCCGCCCATATCAAAGGCGCACATGCAGCCGATGGCCAGGCCAAGGATCACCGGACCGGAGTTACCGAGGCTCTGCAGGAAATCCATCATGCCCTGGTTAATGGCAGCCATGGGGCCGGAAATACCGAGCATGACCAGGCCGACGATGGCGGTAGAGCACAGCGGATACAGGAAGATTGCCTTCAGGCCATTAAGGCTCGCAGGAATTTTAGAGAAAACCTTCTCGAGCAGCAGGATGACATAGCCAGCGAGGAAGCCGCCGACGATGCCGCCTAGGAAGCCAAAGCCCACACCTGCGCCACCGGCGTCGATCATGCCGGTATCGGCGTTAACAGGCAAGCCCTGGATGGCAATCATACCGGCGACGAAACCGGGGACGAGCGCCGGGCGCTTGCCGATGGACTCGGCGATGTAAGCGGAGAGCACCGGAACCATGAGGTTCATGGCGATACCGCCGATAATCTTGAGCATCGCGGCAAAGCTGTTGTAGTCGGCAGCCGTCGAATCAAAGGACGTGATGCCCCACAGGAACGAAATGGCGGTCAGAACACCACCGGCAACGACGAAGACCAGCATGTGGCTGACGCCGTTCATGAGGTGCTTGTAGATGACGTGACCGATGGACTCCTTCTCCTCGACCTCGTCCTCGACATCGGCGGCAGCGGCAACCGTGTCGTCGCCCTTGGCGGCGAGCGCGCGGTCGATCAGCTTACCAGCAGCCTCGACAGACAGGGCCTTGGAAACACCAACGGAAGCCATGGGCTTACCGGCGAAACGCTCAGCCTGGACATCCTTATCGGCTGCGACGACGACGGCCTTGGCACCGGCGATCTCGCTCTTGGTGAGCTCGTTCTCGACGCCGACCTGGCCATGAGTCTCGACCTTAATGGTCAGACCTCGCTCGGCAGCAGCCTTCTCCAGCGCCTCCTTCGCCATGAAGGTGTGCGCAATGCCGGTCGGGCAACCGGTCGCGGCGATGATGTCAAACTTAGCCATGTGTCCCTCCTTCTTGAGTACAGCGCCCGCGGGCGCTCCCCTACACGCGCTTCGATACGCGTTTTTCCACACTTGAAAGATACCAACCTACCGTCCGCGTGAGAAGAGACAAGGCGCAATTCTCCGGTGAAAGGTTCTTTCATAACCGTAAACGGCAAGTGAAAGTTTACCATCAACACTTGAAACGGCAAGGTGTATCTTGTAATTGAAAATGTCCGTATACTATGGCATTGCAAATCAAGCTAGATTTTCATGCCAACCAGGAGCCATCCATGACCGATAGTAGCAAGAGCGCACTTTCCCTCATTAGTACCCATCAGGGATACAGCGAGTCCGAGCAGCGCATTGTCGACTATATATTGGAGCACCAGTCCGAAGCGCCACGCCTCACGGCCGCTCAGCTCTCGCGCGCTGCCGCCACGTCCGAGGCGACCGTTTCGCGCTTCTGCCGAAAGCTGGGCTTTGGCAGCTTCCGCAGCTTTCAGTTTTCGTTGGCGAGGGATTTGGAAAGCCAGCGCAACGAGGGCCTGACCGACGAGGTCTCGCTCGATAATATGGAGCAGAGCCTAAAAAATATCCTCGCCGCCAAGGTGAGTGAGCTTAATGCGACCATCGACGGCATAGATCACGACACGTTGGCGGCTGTTGTGCATGCCCTTAAGCATGCAGGGGTTATTGAGTTTGCGGCTGTGGGCAATACGAACGCGGTCGCGCTCGATGCGACGTTTAAGTTTTCGCAGCTGGGCCTGCGCTGCATGGCGAGCACCATTAGCGAGACATCAATCGGCTTTGCGCTCACGTTACGCCCGGGTGACGTCATCGTGCTAATCTCAAACTCTGGCAAATCGCGCCGACTGAATCGCATGGCAAAAGCGGCTCGCAACTGCGGCGCAACCGTAGTCGTCATCAGCAGCGATAGCAAGTCTCCACTTGCACGCCTCGCCGACTACACCTTTAATACCGTCAATCACGAAGCGCTGCTGACAACGGGTGACTTCGCATTCTCCAAGATGAGTGCCACGATGATCATAGAGGTCATCTACAACTTCCTGCTGCCCGAGATTGAAGACGCGCGTGAGCATATCAGCTACTACGAGGAGCTCATCCAGCCGGACAAGGTCGTTGAGTAGGTAGATTGGGGAGCCGATAGACGCCTCTCGTCACGAAACCCGCCCATCTACTACGTTTAACCGCAACCGCCAACCATACACCCAAAATAGAGAAAACCGCAGGTGTTCTACCTGCGGTTTTCTTTTTTCAATTCTTGGCATAGTTGCCGATGCCCTACCAAACGTAGTAGATGGACCCGTTTCGTGGCGGCCGGGTTGGACATGTATGTGGCGGCTCGGCCTAGGCACGCGCCTCCGCAAGCATCTGCCTGGCGTGCGCCAGGCTTGCCTCCGATTGATCGCCGCTCAGCATACGGGCGATCTCTGCGGTGCGGGCATCACCGGTCACCTCGTCCAGGTGCGTCTGGGGAACATCGCCTGGCTCCTTGCTGACCACGTAATGCTTGTCAGCCATGACGGCGACCTGCGCCAAGTGGGTTACGACAATCACCTGATGCGTAGCGGCGAGATCTGCCAGCACGCTCGCGAGGGCACGTGCGGTAGAGCCGCCGACACCTGCATCGACCTCATCGAACACCAGTGTATCGACACCGTCCGCGTTACCGAGGACAACCTTGCTTGCCAGCATGACGCGACTTAACTCGCCGCCCGACGCAATGCGGCGCAGGGGACGTGGCGTCAAGCCGGCACCGCTGCGGTATAGCAGCTCGTAGCTCGAAGGACCAGCGGGCGTCCACTCAGCACGAGGAAGATCGCGCGACTCCCAGACGAGCTCGGCGCCGCCCATCTCCAGGCGAGCCATCTGGCGGCCCACCTCATGGCAGAAGCGCGGGGCCGCCGTATTGCGGGCGCGCTTAAGTGCCTTGGCAGCGGCAAACAACTCGCGCTCGGCGCTCCCGAGTGCCTCACGCGCCTTTTTGATCTGTTCATCGCCATCATCGACCAGGGACAGCAGCTCTTGCGAGCGATCGCGCATGGCAAAAACATCGTCCATGGTGGGACCCCACTGACGCAACAGGCCCTTGAGGTCGGAATACCGCTCACGCATGCGAGCGAGCTCGCGCGGGTCGAAGGCGACGCCATCGCGATAGGCACGAAGCTCGTTCGCGCAATCCTCAAGGGAAATACAGGCATCCGAAAGCGCATCGGCAATATCGCCCAGTTTGCGATCGACGGAAGCCATGCGGGAAAGTTCTGCCACGGCGCTGTTCACGGCATCGAGCGCTCCCCCTTCAGAGGCAAGCGATGCATGGGCATCGTTAGCTGTGGCAACCAGCACCTCGGCATGTTCGGAGCGCGGCAGCAATTCCTCGAGTTCCTCATACTCGCCTGGTTTGGGGTCGACCTCGCCGATGCGCTCGAGCGCAAAGCGCGATTCCTCGACGCGGCTCCCCTGCGCACGCGAGGTCTCTTCGACACGTCGAACCTCCTTAGCGGCAGCGCGCGAAGCCTTAAAGCAGGCGCGGTAGTGCTCGAGCGCCTCGAGTGCAGGGCGCCCTGCCCAGGCATCGACCATCGCAACATGATGCGCCGGATCGAGCAAGCGCTGGTGCTCGTGTTGGCCGCACAGATCCATCATCACGCCAACGCGCTCCGAAAGCTCGCGCACACTGGCGATGCGGCCGTCAATCTTCACGCGGCTGCGGCCCTCGGCAGAAAGGCTGCGCTGGACCGTGAAACCCTCCGTGTCGTGTGGACCGTCGAACAGCCGCGCCTCGACGCTGGCAAGCGCCTCGCCCTCGCGCACCGTCGACGAATCCGCGCGCTCGCCCAAAATAAGCTTGAGGGCCGAGAGCAGCGCGGTCTTGCCGGCGCCGGTCTCGCCGGTCAGGACAGTCAGGCCGGCACTCGGAACCAACGTCGCCTCGCGAATGAGTGCAATGTTAGAAACCTGCAGCTCATCGATCATGACGGACTCCGTAGAATACGCGGCTCACCGAATTATAGAAGCTCTCGGGGCCGTAATCCAGCAGCAGCACATCACCGGGCCCGCGACGCACCGCCACGCTCTCAACGGTGCCATCGCAAGTAATAAATTGTCCATCGATAGCGATCGCCGGAACGCTCGGACGGTCATCAGACATAAAGATTTCGACGACATCACTCGGCGAAGTCAAGAAGGCACGGGCCTGAATGGTGTGCGGCGCAATAGGTACGCAGACCATACCCGTATAGTCGGGGCTCACGATGGGGCCACCGGCACTGAGCGCGTACCCCGTAGAACCAGTCGCCGTGGACACGACCACGCCGTCGCCACGCAGTCGGTCGATATGGTGGCCCGACACCGTGATGTCGAACTCGACCATATCGGACAGCGGACCGCGGGTAAGCGCCATGTCGTTGAGGGCGAAGGTGCGCACGACATCCTTCGTACCGTCTTCGCGCACGGATACGATATCCGCGGCGATGGTGGCGCGACGGCTCACGTGCAGCTCACCGGACAGGGCGTCGCTCACGACCTGCAGAATGTCGCGCTCCTCGGGGCTCGCAGCAGTTAAAAAACCCAGGTGACCATAGGAAAGACCGAGGATAGGAATCTCGCGATGGTTGAGGATGCGGGCAGCGCGCAACAACGTACCGTCGCCGCCGAGCGTAATGACCAGATCGGAGCCGTCAATATCAGGCGTGCTCTGAATCTTGGATCGCTGGTCGGCAGCCCATGCGACCTCATAGCCCTGGCGCGTCAGCCAAAGCTCGAGCATCAGGCCGCTCTCGACCGCCTCTTGCTTGTAGTAATTGGGAACCAGAAAGACCTTCATAGCGTTGCAGCTTTCTCGCTCAAAACCGATACCTGGGATTGCAGCTCATCGTCGGTACGTCCGCCGGGGGCAAATCTCGTGCCGTACAGGAAAAACTCAACGTTTCCCTTGGCACCATGAATGGGCGACACGCACACATCGACCGGGAACAGCCCCTTGGCAGCAAAGAGTTCAACTGCCGCAACGAGTGTATCGCGGCGCACGGCGGGATCGGTCACAATGCCGCCCTCACCCACCAGCGCCGCCGGAGCCTCAAACTGCGGCTTTACGAGCGTGCAGAATGCACCCGTAGGCGCCAGGCACACCAGCACCGCATCGATAATGTTCGCGATGCTGGTAAACGAGACATCACACACAGCCAGGTCGATGGCGCCGGAATAGCCAAGCTCAGGCAGCTGCGTCACGTTTGTGCGCTCAAGCAGCGTCACGCGATCGTCCTGACGCAACGACCAATCGAACTGGGCGCGACCCACGTCCACTGAGACAACGGTCGCAGCTCCGCGCTTGAGCAGGCAATCGGTAAAACCGCCGGTAGAGCAACCCACATCCAGACAGGCAAGACCCGTCGGATTGATGCCAAACGCATCAAGCGCGCCTTCGAGCTTAAGACCGCCGCGGCCAACATAGGGAATGCGCCCCTTCACGTGCAGCGGCAGCCCCGGGATCACCTTAAGGCCCGGCGAAGTCAAGCGCTCGCCGCCACTCGAGACCAAGCCGGCCATAAGAGTGCGAAGGGCATCCGCGCGATCGGCGCAGATGCCCTGTGAAATCAGTTCGTCATCAAGACGCACGCGTTTCATGAATGCCATCAACCATTCGTATCCGGAGATGCGGCCTAGCTATCCTGGGATTCGTTTGCCGCATCCTCATCGTATTCCTGCTCGAGCTTGTCGGCCTCACGCGGCGTCAGCTCAAACTTGTCGACCATATCGACCGCGCGGGAGCCCAGCTCAATCGCTTCGTCAAACAAATCGAGCGAACGCTCCAAGGAGGTATCCTTGAAGCGAACGGTAGCGATGATCTGGTCCAAGCGGTCCGAGATCTCGTCGAAATTGCGGACGGAACCCTCTGGCATGGCTACTCCTCGACGGAGTCGACGACAGCCTCGGCGGCGTCCACATCCTCGGCCAGCACGCCAGCCTCAGCCTGAGCAACCGCAACCTTAGCGGCAGCCTCGGCGGCCTGGGCCTCCTCGCGAGCGCGATCTTCGGCCAGTAACTCTTGGTACAGGTCCTCGCCCGGCAGCTCCTCGCTGCGAGCGATCTTGCCCAGCACGCCGTTGACGAACGACGCGGACTGGTCGGTGCCATAGGCCTTGGCAAGTTCGACGGCCTCGTTGATCACGATGGCGTCCGAGACCTCCTCGTCGGTGAGGAAACGCATCTCGAAAACGGCGATACGCAGCAGATTGCGGTCAGCGCCGGGCATGCGCATAAGATCCCAGTTCTTGGCAACGGAGCGCAGAGCGCAGTCGATGCGGTCGATATGCTCGTAGGCACCGCGGCACAGCTCCAGCGCATAGGGGTCGAGGGGACCCTTCGAGATCAGGAAATCACCCTCGAGGACGCGCTCGAGCGGGCTGTCCGTGGCCTCGGCCTGGAACAGCAGCTGCAGCGCCTGACTGCGGGCAAGCGTACGCCCGCGATAAACCTTAAGGCTCAAAGGTTACTCCTTGGGGAAAACGAGGCCGTCGATGCAAACGTCAACACGCTCAACCTCAACGCCAACCTGGGCATCGATGGCAGCGACCACGGCAGCGCGAACGGCCTCGGCGAGTTTCTTGAACGGATAGCCAAAGAACACCACGACACGCACGGTGAGTGCGAGCTTGTCGCCAACGACCTCGGCCTCGACAGCCGGCTCGGAAGCCGGGGCCTTGGACGAGAGCATCATGGAGACAAGATTAGTGGCAAGGTCCTTGACGCCAACGGAGGCGATGCCCTCGACATCGGACACGGCGCGCGAGACGATGGCGGTCAGAACATCGGGCGAAATGCCGATGCCGTCAATCTTGATTTCTTGGGGCATGAGTCCTCCTAGAAGAGTTGGTTGCTAAACGCGGGAGACGAACTTGCCGTCGCGGGTGTCAACCTTGATGACCTCGCCCTCGTTGAGGTACATGGGGACCTGGATGACAGCGCCGGTGTCGATCGTGGCCGGCTTGGTGGAACCCTGGACGGTATCGCCCTTAAAGCCCGGGTCGGTCTGGACGATGGTGGTCTCGATGAACATCGGCGGGGTCACGCCCATGAGCTCATCGTCGGCGAAGAGCAGCTGGCAGATGTCATTCTCGCGCAGCCACTTGGAGTTCTCGCCCACCATGTCCTCGGGAACGGGAACCTGCTCATAGGACTCATTGTCCATGAAGATGTAGTCGGTACCATCGTTGTAGAGGTACTGGAACTCACGGGTGGTGAGCATGACGCTCTCGAACTTGGTGCCGGCGTTGCAGGTGTTCTCGACGACGCGGCCGCTCTTGATGTCGCGGGTCTTGTAGCGCACAAACGCGCCGCCCTTGCCCGGCTTGACATGCTGGAACTCGACGATGGTGTAGACCTTGTCCTTAATGCGGAGACCGAGGCCGTTCTTGAAGTCGGCGGTAGAAATGGTAGGCATAGCGACCTTTCTTGTTATGGGCAGAACGCACAAGCGTCCAAATTACATACGACCGAAATTATACACTTGCAGACGGCGCCTGCAGCGAGCGCATAAAAAGAGAACGCGGGGCGCCCGAATCATTTCGGACGCCCCGCCCCAAAAATCTATCGAAATGGGCTAGCAATCGATGACGTGCAGGTCGTGCGGGGCCTTGGTGAAGGGCTCATATCCGTTCTCGGTGACGACGCCGTAGTCCTCCAGGCGCACGCCGCCCACACCGGGCAGGTACACGCCGGGCTCCATGGTGATAACTGAGCCGATCGCGATGGTGTTCTTGCTGCGGTTAAAGTTGGGCAGCTCGTGGATGTCGATACCGACGCCGTGACCAAGACCATGGTTGTAGTAATCGCCATAGCCGGCATCGCCGATGATCTTCTTGGAAAGCTTGAAAATGTCGTTGCCCTCAACGCCCGGATGGATGGCGGCGACGCACTCCTCGTGCGTACGGCGCACGAGTGCGTACAGGTCGAGCTGCTCCTGGGTGGGCTCGCCCATCACGACAGTGCGCGTCATGTCGGAGCGGTAATCGCAA
>JAXKGH010000196.1:0-18880 GCA_036550475.1 Collinsella sp.
ACGCTGGGCGTCGTTGAAGTAGGCCGGGACGGTGATGACGGCGTCGGTGACGGTCTCGCCCAGATACTTCTCGGCGTCGGCCTTCATCTTTGCGAGCGTCATGGCGCTCACCTGCTCGGCGGTGTAATCCTTGCCCTCGATGTCGACGACGGCACGGCCACCCTGACCCTCCTTGACCTCATACGGCACGGTCTTGATCTCGGAGGTGCACTCGGAGTACTTGCGGCCCATGAAGCGCTTGATGGAGAACACGGTGTTCTTGGGGTTGGTGACAGCCTGGTTCTTAGCGGCCTTACCCACGACGCGGTCGCCGTCGGCACGGAAGCCCACGACGGACGGGGTGGTGCGGTCGCCCTCGGCGTTCACGATAATGGTCGGAGAACCGCCCTCGAGAACGGCCATTGCGGAGTTAGTAGTACCAAGGTCGATACCAAGAATCTTGCCCATTAGAAATTCCCTCTCTCTTGTGCGTTTGCACCGACTCGGCGGTCTGCCGCGCGGTGTTTCGGCTTGTCTTTCAGGATGTAGTGTATCCCCTTATGGGCCGGAATATACAAAATCTAAGTCAATTCATATAAGATTTCTTATTGCCAAGAGTTTAGGTTCTTAAATGCGCAGGTAGATGCGCTGTTTGAGTTCTAGGCAAATCTATCGAGATCTATGTAGAGATGGCTGAGGCTTGGGTCCGAGGGTGCCTGGGGCTGCCTTGCGGAAAGCTCGTCCCGTTTTGAGCGTGGATTCCGGGCCGCGGTTTCCGTCTGAAGGCTCAACCGGAAACCGTATCCCGTTTTGAGAGCTGATACCGGGTCGCAGTTTCCGCTAGCGGGCCCAACCGGAAACTGCGACCCGTTTTTCGACCAAATAACGGGATGCCCTTTCCGCAGGCGCGCTCAATAGCTCAATATTTCAAGTCACCTTTAGCTAACATTTGCGCAGCTCAACGGCCCCACCTGCGCGTTTTTTAGTAAACCTTGGCATACTCGGCGAACGGTATGAAGATGCCGGCCAGAGGGTATTGCAAACGGTCGCTCCCGTGGTATGTTTTTGCCCGAATCAAACCGGCGCGCATCGCCTGTAGCGTCGGTCAACAGAGAGGAAACTACCATGGCTCATCCCGTAATTGATGCCGACGAGTGCATCGCTTGTGGCGTTTGCGTCGACTCCTGCCCCGCTGGCGTTCTGGAGCTCCAGGACGTCGCTACCGTCGCTGACGAGGACTCCTGCGTCGCTTGTGGCGCCTGCCAGGACGCTTGCCCCGCTGGCGCGATCACCGAGATCGTCGAGGAGTAACAACTCCCCCACCTGCACACTCAAAAGTACACCGTGCACAAAAAAGGAGGCCTCCGCATCGCCGCGGAGGCCTCCTTTTTTGTGCGGATAACTAATTTGGCACCGTCGCAGGTTGAGCTCACGTCAGCGAAAACACCCCTAAGCGAGCAAGGTGACGTGAAAGAGGAGGGAAGCGTACTTTTTGTACGCAACCGACGATTGAACGTCAGATTGCCGCTTAGGGGCGTTTGCAGCGTCGGCTACGATAGATCGTCCTCGTAGGGCATCAGGTCTGCTAGGTAGCCTTTCTCCTTGAGCATCGCCTCGATCTCGTCGAGGGTTTGCTCGTCCTCTGCCGCAATGCGATGGAAGTGATAGCCGCTCGTCACCGTTAGTAGCGGAAAGCTCTTGCCGCTCTCGATATCGTGCAGGTAGCGCTCAACATCGCGACGGTTGCGAATGTCCAGATCGGCTGTGATCTTGCCATACACGCGGTGGTTGACGATCACGTTGAGCACGGCGCCGCCCGCATCGACGATGCTCGTGAGCTCATCGCCCGCCTGCTCCACGCTGTGGCGCACCTTGACCAGGCGCGTGGGCACAGCCGGACTGCTCGCGGCTTCTTGCAGCACGTAGCCGCGGTTGGTCGCCACGATATCGTGCCCATCGGCGCGCAGCAGGGCGATGTCCTGCACCACGACCTGGCGGCTCACACCCACCTCGCGGGCAAGCGCGCTGCCCGATACGGGCCCCTTGGCTCCCTCGAGCACGGCCATGATGGCACGGCGACGCTCGCGGGCGTTCATTATTTACCGTCCAGCAGACGCAGGTGCTTAAGCGAGAGGTCGAGGATCGGCGCGGAGTGCGTCAGGGCGCCCGAGCTAATGTAGTCGACGCCCAGATCAGCCAGGGCGCGAATGTTGTCGGCGTCCACATTGCCCGAGCACTCGGTCTTGGCGCGGCCGGCGATAAGCTCAATCGCGGCAGCCATATCGTCGTGGGTCATGTTGTCGAACATGATGATGTCGGCGCCGGCCTCCACGGCCTCGCGCACCATGTCCAGGTTCTCGCACTCGATCTCGACCGTCGTGGTAAACGACGCATGGGCGCGCGCCATCTCGATCGCACGCGTCACGCCACCGGCGGCGTCGATGTGGTTGTCCTTGAGCATGACGGCCGTCGACAGGTTGTAACGGTGGTTGCTGCCGCCGCCGATCTCGACCGCGGCCTTCTCGAAGACGCGCATGCCCGGCGTGGTCTTGCGTGTGTCGACGAGCACGGTCTTGGTACCCTCGAGCGCCGCTGCCATTCTGTGCGTATAGGTGGCGATGCCGCTCATGCGCTGCAGGTAGTTGAGCGCCACACGCTCGCCCGAAAGCAACACGCGTGCATCGCCGCGCACCTGGCCCACATGGTCGCCAGCGTGCACCTCGTCACCATCGGCAAGATCAAACAGCACCGAGCTCTGCGAATCCAGCAGCTCAAAGGTGCGAGCGAACACATCCAAGCCTGCGATGATGCCATCGGCTTTGGCGATGAGCTCCACCGTGGCGGGACGTGCCGTGGGGCAAACGCTCGCCGTGCTCACGTCCTCAAACGTAATGTCCTCGCGCAGAGCCTGCAGAATCAGATCATCGACGACGAGCTTCATGGTAATGGGATTCATGGTCTACTCCTCCACGGCCTGCGTGCCGGCGGCACGGGCCAAATCATCAATTGCCAGGGCATCGGCGCTCAGGGCGCGATGACGGCCATCGAGCGCGGGATCGCCCGCCTGCTCCACGGCCAGCGACTCGCCGGTACGCATGTACCACGCGGCGCGACGACCCCAGACTAGGGACTCGAGCAGACTGTTGGAAGCCAGGCGGTTCTTGCCGTGCACGCCATTGCAGGCCGTCTCGCCCGCAGCGTAGAGCTCGGGCATCGAGGTGCGGCCGTCCTTGTCGACCCACACGCCGCCCATAAAGTAGTGCTGCGTGGGCGTAACGGGAATGGGCTCGTCCAAGATGTCGCGGCCGTCCTCCAGGCAGCGTGCGCGAATGTTGGCAAAGTGTCCGGTCACCACGTCGCGCTCGACGGGGGCAAAGCTCAGCCACTCGTGCTCGGTGCCGTCCTGCTTCATCTGCTCGCGAATGGCGGCGGCGACCACATCGCGCGGCTGAAGCTCGTCGGTAAAGCGCTCGCCGGCGGCGTTGAGCAAAATCGCGCCCTCGCCGCGGCAGCTCTCGCTGATCAGGAAGGTGCGGCCCGGCTGCGGCGAGAACAGACCCGTGGGGTGAATCTGCACGTAGTCCAGGTGCTCCATCTTAATGCCATGCTCCTGAGCAATGTAGCAGGCATCGCCCGTGAGCTGCGGGTAGTTGGTCGAATGGTCGTATACGCCGCCGATACCGCCCGTCGCCCACAGCGTGTGGCGGGCATGGATCTTAAACGGCTCGCCGGCATGCACGCCCTCGGCGGTATTTGCCAGCTCGTCGGCGGGACGAACCGAGTTGTCCTCGTCCACGGGAACGGCGACGACGCCGGTGCACACTGTGGCGCCGTCACGCTCGCCCGTCAGGATGTCGGTCATGGCCACGTGCTCCAAAATCTGCACGTTATCAAGCTTGCGAACGGCCTGGAGCAGCTTGGTCGTGATCTCCTTGCCCGTAATGTCGGCATGGAAGGCAATGCGGGGGCGGCTGTGCGCACCCTCGCGGGTAAAGTCGAGGCTGCCGTCGGCCTTGCGCTCAAAGTCCACGCCCATCGCCAGCAGGTCGTTGATGACCGAGCGGCTCGAGCGGATCATGATGTCGACGCTCTCGCGGCGGTTCTCGTAGTGGCCGGCGTGCATGGTGTCCTCAAAGAAGGCATCGTAGTCCGAGCCCTCGGGCAGCACGCAAATGCCGCCCTGCGCGAGCATCGAATCGCACTCATCGACAGCGCCCTTGGAGAGCATGATCACGCGCATGCTCGTCGGCAGGTTGAGAGCCGCATACAGGCCCGCTACGCCGCAGCCGGCAATAACGACGTCGCACTCCATATCGGGGTATTGCTTGGTTTCCACAGGAATCCTCTCCCTTGAATGTGACATAAGGGACCGTCCCTCATGCCGCATTGTTCTAGCGCGCTGCGTACTCGAGCATGCGGTCGAGCGTGAGCTTGGCCTGATCGGCGGCCTCGTCCGACACGCCAATCTGCACCTCGCCCTCGCCCGTCTCCAGGCAGCGCACGAGCTTTTCGAGCGTGATGAGATCCATGTTGACGCAGGTGGGCTGCACCGCGGGGAAGTAGAACTTCTTGCCGGTGCCCTGGCAGCGGCGCTCGAGCTCGTAGAGCACGCCACGGACCGTCACAATAATGAACTCGCTCGCGTCGGACTCCTCGGCGTACTTGATGATGCCGGCGGTGGAGCCGATGTAGTCGGCCTCGGCCAAGACGTCGGCCTTACACTCAGGATGCGCCAGCACGAGTGCGTCGGGGTGGGCCTCCGTCGCGTCGACGATCTGCTCGACGGTGATGATGTGGTGACGCGGGCAGTAGCCCTTGTTGAGAATGACGTGCTTCTGCGGCACTTGCTCGGCCACAAAGCGGCCCAGGTTCTGGTCGGGAATAAACAGAATGTGCTGCTGCGGCAGCTCGGACACGATCTTGACGGCGTTGGAGCTGGTGACGCACACGTCGCTCCAGCTCTTGATCTCGACCGTGGAGTTGACGTAGCAGACCACGGCCAGGTCGTCGCCGTACTCGGTGCGCGCCGCGTCGACCGTCTCGCGCTTGACCATGTGAGCCATGGGGCAGTCCGCGCCCGGCTCGGGCAGCAGCACCGTCTTGGTGGGATTGAGCAGCTTGGCGCTCTCGCCCATAAACTCCACGCCGCACAGCACGATGGTCTGCTGCGGCAGGCTCTTGGCGAGCTTTGCCAGGTAGAAGCTGTCGCCGACGTAATCGGCAACGGCTTGGACCTCAGGCGCCACATAGTAGTGCGCCAGGATCACCGCGTCACGTTGGGCTTTTAGTTGCTGAATAGCCTCGACGAGCTCTGCGGGCACCAGTGCCGCGCGCTCCGTTGCCGTCGTTGCCGATGCTAGGCCGGCCGCGATATCGCGTGCAAGCTCCGACGCTTCCATGTTCGCGCTCTGTGCCATCAAGGCCCCTCTCTTTTGGCGAATCTTGGGGCTTTAGTATGACACCTAGGTTTACAGCTGACAAGACAGCTGTAAACCTAGGTGTAAAGTTGAAATAAAGATTCAATCATGCGGCAGGTCCATTTTCGAACTGGCAAACTGAGGATAGCCGAGCTCTCGATAGCGCAGGAGGCATCTTTCGCCACCGCAATACCGCTCGGCGCGAGTTGCGCACCATGAGGCACGAACGGGCGCTCCCCCGCGAGTGGTCCGCGCCCAATGTGGCAAAATCGAACTACTAAGGGGGCTCAGAATGCTCAAGATTATTGCCTGCGACGACGACGTCGCTTTTCTAGATAGACTGCACCGGATGATCGACCGTTGGTCGACCGAGACGGGCACGGCGGTCGATGTTGCGCTCGTCACGCGTGGCGAGGACCTGCTGGCCCGCCATGCCGCATCGCGCGCCGACATCATCCTGCTCGACATGATCATGCCGCTCGTCAATGGCATGGACACCGCGCGCGAATTGCGCCAGGCCGACACCGCCGTGCGTCTGGTGTTCCTTACCTCGTCGCCCGAGTTCGCGCTGGAATCCTACGAGGTCCGCGCCTTCGACTATCTGCTCAAGCCCGTGACTTACGAACGCCTGGCACAGTTACTCGACGAGCTTTCGAGCATGCACCCGGCGGCAACCGACGAGCTCGTAATCAAAACGTCCTTTGGCTACCACGCCCTGCGCCTGTCCGACATCGAATATGCCGAGGCGCGCAACAAGCACGTGGTCTTCCACCTGCGCGACGGACGCGATATCGAGGCACTCGAGTCGTTCCGCAGCGTCGAGGACCGTTTGGCGCAAAATGCCACCTTCTTTAAATGCCACCGTAGCTACCAGGTCAACTTGCGCAACATCGACCACTTCGATCGCACGGACATCGTCATGCGCTCCGGCGCGTGCATTCCGCTGTCGCGCAGCAGCAAGCAGGGGTTCCAAGACGCCTACTTTGCGGTGCGCTTCGAAGGCGGGCGGCGCTGATGGTCTCCTCGGTCGAAATGGTCCTTTGGGCAATCCACCACGCCACGACGCTGCTCTTTGGCGTCTTTGCCTCGGCGGCGCTGTGCGGTATCGAGATCAACCGGCGTCATGCGCTTGAACTGGTGCTGGTCGGTGCCGTAACTGGATGCGCATTTGGCCTCGCCAATGCCGTCGGCGGCGAGCTTTTCGCCCGCCAGGTATATCCGCTCGTCGTGCATCTGCCGCTCGTCATCTATTTGTGCGCGCGCTACCGCCTGAGCCCGCTGCTTGCCGTGCTCGGCATTACGAGTGCCTATCTGAGCTGCCAGTTCAGCAATTGGATGGGCATCGCCGCATTTGCCGCAACCGATTCTCAGATCGCGTACTATCTGGCGCGAATCGCAACCACACTCGCCGTCTTTGCCGTCCTGTTGCATTGGGCCGGCGACATCGGTCCGCGCTTGGCGATTAAAAGCACCACCGAGCTGGGCATCCTTTTAATCCTGCCGCTCGTCTATTACGTCTTTGACTATGCCACCAACGTCTACACCACGCTGTTCCACTCGGGCTCGGTGGTGACGGTTGAGTTTTTGTCATTTGCGCTCTGTGCCTTCTATCTTATGTTTCTTGCCGTTTACCTGCGCGAATACGAAGAAAAGGAAACCGCCGAGCGAGAGCGCTGGATGCTCGAAACCCGCGACAGCGCCGCCATCAAAGAGCTCGAGGCTTGGCGTCAATCTGGGCGCGAGCTGTCGATTCTTCGCCACGACATGCGCCACTTCCTACGCGGCCTGGCCGCTTTAATTGAGGAGGGCCACACCGACGAGGCGCTCAAACGCATCGACGAACTCTGCGAAGCCGGCGACCGCACCGCCGTACGCCGCTTCTGTGCCAACGAGACCGTAAACATCGCGCTTTCGTCATTTAACTCGGATATCAATAGAAACGGCATTACCGCCAACCTGCGCGTCGCCGTACCCGAAACCATCCACGTAGGTGACGCCGACCTGTTTAGTGTGCTCTCAAATGCCTTGGAAAACGCTATCACCGCCGCAAGCGCCGCACCCCAAGGAAAGCGATTCGTCGACTTTGACCTGCGATTAGAGGACGGCCAGCTGCTGCTGTTAGTTTCCAACACGTTTGACCGCGCGCCGCGCATGGTCGACGGCATGCCCGTGACCCGGCATGCGGGCCACGGCTTTGGCACCAGGAGCATCAAACTTGCCGTGGAGCGCATGAACGGCAACTGTCAGTTCCGCATTAACGGCGATCGGTTTGAGCTGCGCGCTGTGATGTAGGGACGCGATAAGCCGGCGCCGCGCTCGACCCGTCAGGGCCGCCTTACCGGCGCCAATCCGCTACAGCGGAGCGGCCGCCGGGGTCAGCTGCTTGATGTATGCCCACATGCGCTGCTTGGCGGCTTTGTCAGTGAGCGCCGCCTCAAAACCGTCGAGCGCGAGCACGCGGCGACCCTGCACATGGGCGATCAAGCCGGGCTTGAGCATGGCGGTGTCGAAGTCATCGATCGCCACGAGCATATCGGCATAGGTCTCGCGCATGGTATCGGCCGCACGATCATCCAGCAACAGCACCGCCTCGGGGTCCAGCGCCTCGAGCGCCTCGCGGAACAGCTCGCACGGCAGGGCATGGCCCACCGCCACCGTTCCGTCGCCCGCACCGGCGACGCTTGCCAGCACGCAATAATCCTCGGGCGCATAACCGATGGCCCCGAGCGCCTTACGCAGCGCCGCGCCATCCGCGCCTGCGGCAAGCTCGCCGCCCGAGCGCTCGGCCTCATCCAAATCGCCTTTTACCAGCACAATCGGCGAGCACGCGTTGCCTGCGATGCGCACGCCACGACCCGCAAGCGATGCGAGCTCCTGCTCGGCCGCCTGGGCGATGGCTTCTTTTTTCTGGCTTTGTGACATAGGTATGCGCTCTCCAATCGTTTGCGTGCCCACCATTATTTGACACTCCCCATGGCTAAAGCCAGGGGATTCTTGCTTCACCGAGAATTGCCTAGACTGCGCATGCAGCCGTAGGTCTTACGCCCTCTCCACAAGCGTTTGCGGCGTCTGCCGCGGTTCCCGCATGCCCTGCGGTACCTTCCAGGATTCTCCTTCCCTCGCGGGCGATGTTGACGGCGGCGTTCAGGTCGCGGTCGTGACGCATGCCGCACGCGGGGCAGTCCCATACCCGTTCGGCCAGCGTCAGTCCCCTGTAGACGTAACCGCATGCGGAACACGTCTTGCTGGACGGATAGAACCTGCCCACCCTTACGAAGCCGCGCCCCGACCATGCGCATTTGTACTCGAGCTGGCGCGCCAGCTCCGACATGGCGGCATCGCCCACGGCCTTGGCGAGGCGGCGGTTCCTCTGCATGCCCCTGACGTTCAGGTCCTCGACCGCGATGTTTTGGCTTTCTCCCACCGCATGCGTCGTGAACTTGTGCAGGGCGTCCTTCCGCCGGTTGGCAACCTTCTCGTGCGCCCGCGCGACCCTGACACGCTGCCTGGCGCGATTTGCGGAGCCCTTCCGCTTGCGCGAGAGCCGCCGCTGCTCCCGCGCCAGCCTCCTCTCGCTCCTTTGCAGGTTTTTGGGGTTGGGCAGGCGCTCCCCCGTGGAGCAGGTGGCTATGTCGTGTATTCCCGCATCGACTCCCAGGAACCCGACGGTCGGGGCCGGCGCGTCCGTGGCGGGGACGTCCGCGCAGCATATCGCCACGTAGTACTTGCCGCTCGGCACCTGCTTGACCGTCGCGGACAGGACGCGCCCCTCCACGGGACGGCTCACCCGCGCCCTGACGGTCCCCAGCTTTGGCAGCCTCACGTGCCTGGCGTCGATTATCCCGACGCCGTTCGTGCGGTAGCTCTTCCTCCCCGCGCGTTTGGACTTGAACTTCGGAAAGCCCACCTTGCCTGGTGCGCGGAAGAAGTTCTTAAATGCCTTGTCCAGGTCGCGCAGGGACTGCTGCAGTGCCATGGAGTCCACCTCGGAGAGCCACGGCGCGTCCGCCCTCTTCCAGGCGGGGATCTGGGTGATGTAGGAGTTGATGTGCCTCGATTTGCCCGTCCACGCGTACTCGTCCCGCCTCATCGCCAGCACCCTGTTGTAGACCCAGCGGCAGCAGCCGAAGGTCTTCTGCAGGAGGGCCTCCTGCTCGGCGCTCGGGTATATGCGGTACTCGAAGGTCTTGTCCATGGCCCTCACGCGTTCCTCTGGTCCTCGATATACTGCCTGACGGCCTCGGGCGTCGCCCCGCCGACGGTCGAGACGAAGTAGCTGTTCGTCCAGAGCGTCGGCAGCTTGCGCTTCAGCTGCGGGAACTCGGCGCGCAGGTCGTGGCTGGTCCTGCCCTTGATGCGCTTCACGGCCCGGTGGATGCCGAACTGGGGGTCGACTGAGACGAGCATGTGCACGCGGTCGGGCATGACCTTGATTTCCCTTATCTCGAAATCGAGTTCCTCCGCGACCTCGTGCGCGATCTCCTCGAAGCGGGAGCCGATGCCGTCCACGAGCACCTTCCTGCGGTATTTCGGGCAGAAGACCACATGGTAGTCGCAGTCCCAGACTATGTTGTCGTTGCTCCTGTATCTATCCATGAAAACAGTATACCACTTGCAGCCGTATATGTATATCGGCTGACGCCGATGCGCCTTATATCCCCATATCTGAAGAAAGGGGTTTTGCGGCGCTTTTGATAAAAGAGCCGCCCGCGAGTGGTTGCTTTGCGGGCGGCTGGGTATAAGCACGGTCGTATTGAGTTTTACGCGGCCAAGCCGCGTCGCATTATGGAGGTCACCATGGCTGACATTAATCAGATTACCCCTGAGAACTTCGATTCCATCGTTAACGACAGCCTGCCCGTACTGGTCGATTTTTGGGCACCGTGGTGCGGGCCCTGTCGATCCCTCTCGCCCATCGTTGACGAGGTTTCCGATGAGCTGGCGGGCAAGCTTGCCGTTGCCAAATGCAACGTCGACGACAACCAGGACCTGGCCATGAAGTATGGCGTCATGAGCATCCCCACGCTGGTTGTGTTTAAGAACGGCGAGGAGATTGACCGCTCGGTTGGCGCTCTGCCCAAGGCAAGGCTGCAGGCGCTGCTGGAGAAGCATCTGTAATACGCTTGTTACATGTTGCCGTCTGCCCGCCGTCCATGAGCGCTTTTGCACCGCTCGCCGGACTTCTGGATGCACCGAGTGCAACCACGGATAGTATGGTAGTCACAAACAGCCCCCAGTGAACGGGTGCGGGTCGCACAGACTCGTACCCGTTTTCTTATGCAGCTGTGCGCAGAGCGGGCGTAGTAAAATCTGAACCACTGAACTGCCCCATACAAAAGGAGATTTCCCATGCATGATGTTGGAATGAACATGAGCCAGCTTGCCATGAGCGTCAAACAGGTCGACGACACCATCGAGCTCGCTCATGAGTGGAGCCATCAGTTGCTGCATGCGACCGAGAATTTTGACATGGAGCGCATCGGCGCCAAGCTCGAGGCCGCCATGGCCGCGCTGCACGAGGCGCATGACGCGCTCGAGGGCTACGAGGAAGCCATCGAGGCCGACCACAACTCCGTCGGCTCCGTGAAGCTGGTGTAAGGTGGCCGAACACGAGCACGGCTGCGGGTACGAGCACGAGCATCCGCACGGGGCGGACGGTGACGCGGGCTGCCACTGTAGTGGTTCCGGCTCCGAGCTGGTCCGTTTTTCGGTTACCGCACCCGACGACCTGCTGCGCCGTTTTGACGAGCAGATCGCACGCCGCGGCGACGTGGCCAACCGATCCGAGGCCGTGCGCGACCTGATTCGCGCCTCGATCGCCAAGGAGCAGATGCGCACGCCCGATGAGCACGTTATCGGGTCGCTCACCATGATCTACGACCATCACACCGGCGATCTGACGCGCCGTCTGGACGAGGTGCAGCACGACTACACCGACGAGATCGTATCGACCATGCACGTGCATCTGGATCACCACAACTGCTTGGAGATTCTGGCGCTCAAGGGTCGCGGCGAGCGCGTCTACGAACTAGCCGACCGTCTGCTGGGCCTGCGCGGCGTTAAGCACGGCGAGCTCACGTGCGCCGCCACCAAGCAGAGCCTGGGGCTGTAGCGGGATTTCCCGCAGCGCACCCGCCAAAAAGGGACAGGTTTGTTTTGGCAGGTTTAGCGTTTTACCTACCAAAATAAACCTGTCTATTTTGGTCGGTTTTGATGAGGAGTGTCGCATGCGGCATGTGCATATTCATGTGACGGGCATTGTGCAGGGCGTTGGCATGCGACCGTTTGTGTATCGCGAGGCCATGACGCATGGCATTTGCGGATGGGTGCTCAATGCGGGCGACGGCGTGCATATCGAGGCGCACGCTCCGGCCGATGCGCTCGATGCTTTTGTTGCCGCGCTTTCTGAGCATGCGCCTGCGGCAGCTCGCGTTGAGCGAGTCGATATTGCGGATTTGGAGCCTGGCGGCTGGAGCGCTGCCGATGAGCAGGGCTTTCACATTGTGGCGTCGCAGGACCAGACCGCACACACGACGCTCGTCTCGCCCGATATCGCCACCTGTGACGATTGCCTGCGCGAGTTGTTCGATCCCGCCAACCGACGCTATCACTACCCCTTTATCAACTGCACTAACTGCGGCCCACGCTTTACCATCATCCGATCGCTGCCTTATGACCGAGCGGCCACGTCGATGGATTGTTTTCCCATGTGTCCCAAGTGCGCTGCGGAGTATGTCGACCCACTCGACCGGCGTTTTCACGCGCAGCCCGATGCCTGCTTTGATTGCGGGCCGCATATTACGTGGCGCGAGGCTGTAAACGGCAATGCGTGCGGGAATTCGTCCGCGACACCGGCCGTCGGCACCACACGCGAGGCCAGCGACGCCATTATCGACCGCTGTGTTGAGCTACTGGCCAACGGCGGTATCGTCGCTATCAAGGGACTGGGCGGATTTCACTTGGCATGCGACGCCTCCAACGAGCAGGCGGTGGCCGAGCTGCGCCATCGCAAACGCCGCAGTAACAAACCACTTGCCGTCATGGTGCGCAGTCTTGCCGATGCCGGGCGCCTGTGTCATATCGACGATGCTGAACGCGATCTGCTCGCTGGCAGTATCCGCCCCATCGTGCTGCTGCGCCGGCGCACTGTTAGCGAGGACAACGACGGTTCCCCCGACATCCTCGCCCTCGCGCCATCTGTCGCGCACGACCTGCCCGAGCTCGGCGTCATGCTCCCCTATACGCCGCTTCAACATCTGTTGCTTGCCGCGGCAGAAGTCTGCGGTATGCACGCGCTCGTCATGACCAGCGGAAACCTGAGCGAAGAACCCATCGAGACCGACGACGACCTTGCCTGGGAACACCTCGTTGCTGCCGGCATCGCCGACGCGTTGCTCGGCAACGACCGCGCGATCCTCTCGCGCTACGACGACTCTGTAGTGCGCGTGGTCGACGGCGCCATTATGCCCGTTCGCCGCGCTCGCGGATATGCACCCCAGCCGCTACCGTTGCCGGCGCTCGACGGCGCTCCGTCCTGCGTGCTAGCCTGCGGGCCACAACAAAAGGCCACGATTGCGCTCACGCGCGAAGACGCGAATGGAACGTCGGCCTGTTTTGTGTCGCAGCATATCGGCGATGTCGAAAACGGTGCGACTTTCGATGCGTGGAATGCGGCACGCACGCGACTGGAAGACCTTTTTGACCTAGCGCCCGCCGCGCTGGCCTGCGACTTGCACCCCAGCTACCTATCGAGTCAGTGGGCACGCGAACAGGCGCGCGAGCGCAATCTGCCGCTTATCGAAGTCCAGCACCATCATGCGCATATCGCGAGCGTGATGGCTGAGGCTATCGCCACAGGACAGCTTGCACCCAATGCGCGCGTACTTGGCATCGCCTTTGATGGCACGGGCGCCGGCACCGACGGGACTATTTGGGGCAGCGAATTTCTTGTCGCC
Source organism: Collinsella sp. (assembly GCA_036550475.1). GTDB lineage: Bacteria > Actinomycetota > Coriobacteriia > Coriobacteriales > Coriobacteriaceae > Collinsella. The sequence continues at coordinate 13,352 of JAXKGH010000196.1, forward strand.
GGCCTCGCCGATTTTAAGCGCACCGCGCACCTGCGTACCTGGGCACTTCCCGGTGGCGCCGCATCTGTGCGCGACGCCCGACGCAACGCCTTTGCCCTGCTCGGCGAACTCGGTCTGCTCGAACGTCCGGGTGCCGCGGGGATCCTGGGCAGCCTCGATGAGCAGACGCGCAGTATCACGACCACGATGATCGAGCGGAACATCAACAGCCCACGAACGAGCAGTATGGGCCGTCTATTTGACGCCGCGGCGGCAATCTTGGGCATCTGTGGCACTGCAACCTACGAGGGCGAACCCGCCATCGAGCTCGAGGCCGCCGCTTGGCGCGCTCTTGACGGCGAAAACAGCCATTTCACCGGCAATCAGGCGGGTGTATCCGCATCCGCTTCAACATCGCTGGACAGTTTGTTCAGATACGTATTAACTACTGACCCCCTATCCGGCATTTTTGCCTCAGATTTGGCCAAAAAAGGCTCTCCAGACACCCTATTTGCGGCAAATATGGACGCTGGATACCCCAAATCGACCCATTTGAGGTGTTCGCGGACGGCTTTTGCCACCCAGAGCCCATCACAAAAATACGTATCTGAACTAACTGTCCAGGCGGCCTCGGATAGCTCCCTCGTTCTGGACCAAAAACCACTTTTTGAGGCGCTTTTGAGTGGAATCGAGGCCGGTGTGCCGGCCGACAAGCTCGCACTCGACTTCCATATCGCCATTGCACGCGCATCGGCCCAAGTCGCAAGCGAGATCTGCGCCCGCGAAGGCATCGACATCGTCGCACTCTCGGGCGGCGTGTTCATGAACCGACTTTTGCTTCAGCTCCTCACGCGCGAACTCAAAGACGCTGGTCTTGCCGTCTTGGTTCCGCACACCGTGCCCGTCAACGACGGCTGCATCGCCTACGGCCAGGCGGCGGTCGCCCGCGCTCGGCTCGCGCAGGTCATACCGCAGTAGGTTGTTTGGCCAGCCTATGCGCCGCCGTCTCACAGGTGTAACGCGTTTGCCCGCAACCCCCGCGAGCGCTACCATCAACTGATGGATTATTAAGCGCCTATCCAGCGCAAAGCGTATAAAAGGGGAACATTATGTGCCTTGCCGTTCCCGGTAAAGTGGTCAAACGCGACGACGACCTCAAGGCGACCGTCGACATGATGGGCATCGAGCGCCCCGTGTCGCTGCGACTTGTGCCGACGGCACAGGTGGGCGACTATGTTCTCGTACACGCCGGCTTTGGCATCCAGATTGTCGACGAGCAGGAAGCTCAAGAGACGCTCGACCTGGTCAACGCCATGACTGAGCTGGTCGAAGAGGACCAGCTGGTCACCAACCCGGCCGAGGCATACTAGTGGCGGCGGCGCAACCGGTTCACTCCGGTATCGACTTTTCGGCATTCCGCGACCCACGGCTCGCTCGCGAGCTCATCGACCGCATTCATGAGCTTGTCGGCAACCGCAGCATCAACCTTATGGAAGTCTGCGGCACGCACACCGTGAGCATCGGCCGCTATGGCTTTCGCTCCATTATGCCGGCCGGGCTCAAGCTGCTGAGTGGCCCGGGCTGCCCCGTCTGCGTAACCGCCAACTGCGACATCGACCACGCGATCGCGCTCGCCAACATAGACGGCGCCATCATCACCACCTTTGGCGACATGATGCGCGTGCCCGGATCGTCCACCTCGCTCGCTGCGCAAAAGGCGGCAGGGCGCGACATCCGCATCGTCTATTCCCCGCTCGACGCGCTCGACATCGCCGAGCAAAGCCCCGATCGTCCGGTCATTTTTATGGGCGTGGGCTTTGAGACTACGACGCCCACCATCGCCGCCGCCATCTTGGAGGCCGAGGCACGCGGGCTTTTGAACTTTTCGGTCTATTGCGCCCACAAGACCACGCCGCCGGCGTTGCGCGCCATCGCCAACGACCCCGAGACCGCCATCGACGGCTTTATCCTGCCGGGCCATGTCGCCACCATCACGGGCTTGGCGCCCTTTAGCTTTTTGGTCGACGAGTTCAATACCCCGGGCGTGGTCACGGGATTTGAACCGGTCGATATCCTGCAGGGCATCTGCATGCTGGTCCAGATGGTTGTCGAGGGCAGGCCCGCGATCGACAACGCCTACCGCCGTGGCGTCAACGCAGACGGCAACCCCGTGGCGCGCCAGCTGGTCGAGCAGGTGTTTGAGCCATGCGGCACCACGTGGCGCGGGCTGGGGCCGATTGCCAACTCGGGCCTTTCTATCCGCCCCGAGTTCTCGCGCTTTGACGCCCGCGCTCGCTTTGACGTGCCCGTTGAGGCGACGGTCGAGCCGCGTGGATGCCGCTGCGGCGACGTGCTGCGCGGGGCCATTACGCCGAACAGCTGCCCGCTCTTTGGCCGCACCTGCACGCCCGAGCACCCCGTCGGCCCGTGCATGGTGAGCTCCGAGGGCAGCTGCGCGGCACACTACCGTTATCGCGACTAGCCCGGACGCACCCGCACGCCGGCACCACCCACGATTGGAGTTTTGGATATGTCCCATAGCACCACCGATAGCACCGTCCTGTTGGGCCACGGCTCTGGCGGTCAGATGATGAAACGCATCATCGATGAGGTCTTTTTGGATGCCTTTGGGTCGCCCGAGCTGCTCGAGGGCAACGACGCCGGCGTCGCCGCGCTGCCCGCGAGCGGGCGCATCGCCATGTCGACCGACAGCTTTGTAGTCTCGCCGCAGTTCTTCCCCGGTGGCAACATCGGCCGCCTTGCCGTGTGCGGAACCGTCAACGACGTCGCGACCTCGGGCGCCAACGTGCGCTACCTGTCGTGCGGCTTTATCCTCGAAGAGGGCTATCCCATGGATAAGCTCCGCCAGATTGTGCAGACCATGGCCGAGACGGCGCGCGAGGCGGGCGTGTCCATAATCACGGGCGACACCAAGGTGGTCGAGCGCGGCGGGGCCGACGGCGTCTATATCAATACCGCCGGCGTGGGCGAGGTTCCCACGGGCGTGGCGCTCAGCGGCGCCAACTGCCGCCCCGGCGACGTCATCCTGGTGTCGGGCACACTGGGCGACCACGGTATCGCCATCATGAGCCAGCGCGAGGGTTTGGCCTTTTCGAGCACGATAGAAAGCGACGCCGCGCCGCTCAACCACCTGATTGCCGACGTTCTGGCCGCAGCGCCCGGCACGCGTTGCTTTCGCGACCCCACGCGCGGTGGCCTGGCGTCCACGCTCAACGAGTTTGCCCAGGCAAGCGGTGTTGCCATGGAGGTTGACGAGGATGCCGTGCCCGTGCGTCCCGACGTGCAGGCCGCCTGCGAGATGCTCGGCTACGATGTGCTGCAGGTGGCAAACGAGGGCAAGATGGTCGCCGTGGTGCCGGCCGAGCAAGCCGATGCCGCGCTGAGCGCCATGCGCGCCGCCCGCTACGGCGAGAATGCCGCCATCATCGGTCGCGTGCTGCCGCTTGCCGAGGGTGCCCGTCCCGCTGTGCGCGTGCGCACCGGCTGGGACTCGACCCGTATCCTCGACATGCTCGTGGGAGAGCAGCTGCCGAGAATTTGCTAGGGCGGAACCGCACGGTCGGCGCGATGCGGCTTGGTATCCCTGGAGATGTTCAGATTCCAAGCACGCCCAACGCGGAAGCCCAGTATTATGAGGTGCGTTTTAAATCCAATGACGGGAGCTTTCATGGCAGCAGCTTTTTCCCATGTGATCTTTGACCTGGACGGCACCATCCTCAACACGCTCGAGGACCTGGCGGCCGCCGGCAACCATACCTGCGAGACGCACGGCTGGCCCACGTTTGCCGTCGACGAGTACCGCTACAAGGTGGGAAACGGCATGCTCAAGCTGGTTGAGCGTTTTATGCCTGCCGAGTATGCGGGCGACAGCCGTATGTTTGAGCAGACGCTTGCCGAGTTTAGGGCTTACTACGGCGAGCACAAGGAGGACCACACCGCCCCCTATGCCGGCACAATCGAGATGCTCGACCGCCTGCGCGTCGCGGGCGTGCAGCTTGCCGTGCTCACCAACAAGGACCATGTCTCGGCCGCTCCGCTTATCGAGAAGTATTTTGGTTCCGAGCGCTTTGCGCTGGTGCAGGGCCGCGTCGACGCGTTTCCTCCCAAGCCCGAGGCGCCTGTTACGCTGCATGTGATGAAAGAGCTAGGCGCCGACCCGGCAACCACACTCTATGTGGGCGATTCCAATGTCGATATCCTGACCGGTCACAACGCCGGCCTCAAGAGCGCCGGCGTCGCCTGGGGCTTCCGCGGCCGAACAGAGCTCGAAGCCGCCGACGCCGACTACGTAGTGGACACCCAGGACGAACTCGCCGCGCTGATCTTGGGCGAGTAGCGAGCCGCCCACCAATAAGTTGCGGTGAAATAGGGACTGATTACCGGCCTACTGCCCCCAAACAGTCCCTATTTCACCGCAACTTAGATGGGCACGGGGTAGCTAAAAGAGCCCCGTCCCAAATTAGCTACCCCTCAACAATGGCGACACCACAGGTAGAGGACGGACAGCGAGCGACGTCCAAGCCGAACAAGTTGGCATGAAAAAGGCGAGGCATAGACCTTCTGGTCATGCCTCGCCTTTTGAATGACAAATTGTCGGCTTGGGCGGCGCGCAGCGTCAACTGGTTACGCGGTTCGTAGAACCGCGTAACTCCCCTAGCTCAGCATTGCATCCATCATCTCGGAGTTGACGGAGTCGTCGGCAGACCACTCGCCGTCATCGTTGCAGGTGTACTTGAAGATAACCGTGGTCTTCCTGGGCTCGGTGGCCTTGGTCACATCGACCATCACCTGGCCGGCCATCTTGTACAGCTCGTCATCGGAAGGAACCGTGTCAAGTGCAGCGACCTTCTCCTGATACTGGGTGGAGAAGTCCTCGACGATCTTGTTCATAGACTTGCAGGTGATGGAGACCTCGGCGGTTGCAACGCCCTTGTCCTCGTCGACCGTCACGTCGCCGATCTCGTAATCAAAGCCCTCGAGATAGGTCTTGGCATACTCCTTGGGATCGATGCCCAGCTGCTCGAACTCGTCGCCCGAAGCCTCTTCCAGACCAGAGAGGAAATCGTCGCCACCGTTTTTGACCTCATCGAACTGAGTCGTAAGGTCCTCGGTGATGAGCTCTTCGATCGAGGGGCCTCCGCAGCCGGAAAGCACGACCACACATGCAACCAAAACGGCCATGAGGGGCGCAAGCAGCAGCTTCTTTTTCATGATGTTCCTCCCAATGAGCGGCACCGCGCTTCCCAGACACGGCGCACGTTGTGATAGTAAGCACATACTATCCACTTATGAACACCCTCGGCAGCACGAAGGCGCGGTCGGTTCGTTTTAACGTCCGAACGGTCTGCGAGTCCGCTCAGCGTGCAATAAAACGCATCCGTACCGTGCAATCAAAACCACCCCTAAAAGGGGTGGTTTGCTCTTAGGGTATAACCCTTGGATTTCCGGCACGCGTCTAAAGGCGCCGGCCCTCACGGGGTTCGGGCCGCACTGCAGATTGACCCGTGGCGGGCCGGTCAAACCGGCGCT
>JAXKGH010000022.1:0-1884 GCA_036550475.1 Collinsella sp.
CGGTCCATGAACCTCAGCGACCCCGCCATGCCCTTCTGAGTTCCCGCATGGACAGCCACGTCAATGAAGAGCTTGGGATAGAACTGCTGAGGGTAGGTGCCCACAACTAGGAGTCCAGCCTTGGTGACATTGCCCTGGGAATCAAGGATATTTAGGCGCTCCAGCTTCGTTTGTTTGTCCGGCGCGCCGCGCATTGCCCGGGGCGTCAACGAGAAAGCCCGATCTATCGTACGGTCGACCAGCGTCTCGTCGAGATTGTCCGCGCCCGCACCCGCCACCGCGTCCCGATCGCTCGGAGTCGCTCGACCGTATGACGCCAATGCGAGCACCTCGGTCGATGAAAGCGGCACATCTTTGTCATCGATGCGCTTGTAGCTGCCGCCCTGGGCGCCCCGCTCTATGACATAGCAGGGCTTGCTCGACGGATCGAGCTCCTCAATCGTAATGACGAGAACGATGACGCCCTGAAGCTCCACTCGCTCGATCGTGTATTTAGGCGGATTGGCCAGCTTTCCTCGACCGCCCGCATCACCCATGCCTGACACAAATTGGTTGAGCACTTTCTCGGTCTCGAAGTTCTCAACCGGGACAAAACCTGCGCGCTCACTCACTCCGAGCACGATGATTCCGCCGGCAGTGTTCGCGAATGCGCTCACCGTTTCCCACACATCGCGGGAAAGCGTCGTGGCGCTCTCCTTCACTTCGACGTTAAGATCATCCGAGCCCATACGCCTTAAAGACTCAAGCAGACCGGTCAGCTCGTTTTCGTTCATCTGCACGTCCTTTCGCTCGGTCCTGCGGAGAATGCCGCGGATAGATTTCCCTCGTCTCTCAGTTATCTCTCGAAATTATCTCTCATCTATCTCTCTATCTCTCGGCTTAGAGATAGAGAGATAGATGAGAGATGGAATGTCTACCATTTGCTTCATTTATACATATTTTTGCTGGTAGAACAATTGGTATTGAGACAATACCATGATTGCCTGTCTCTTTGCTGCTCAGTTATCTCTCATATTTTTCTCTCATCTTCCTGTCATCTCTCATATTAGAGACGAATGAGGGACGAGAGATACGCGAGTGATGGACGAGCGAGGATTTTCGGACGGTCGGATATCGAGAGTGGATATTTGGACGGTTTTTGGGGCTTTTGCGGCAAATTCCGTCCAAATATCCACTCTCGTTCGATAGGTATCCGGAAATCCTCGCTCGTCCGTCCGAATATCCACTCTCGTTTGGCGAGTGTCCAATTTTCCACGCTCGTGCGGCGGGCACGCGAGCCCTTCGCCCAATCCGCTGGCATCGTCTCCAGTTCGCCGCAGGGTCGCGGCCCCATATGGGTATACTCTCGAGGATTCGACTCGATTCGCCCCCGCTGGGGCGTCAAAGGAGACTGCATATGCCCACCACCTCAACCGACCCGCGCGCCGCAGCCGCTGCACTGCTGGTGCCCGGCACTACCTGCCACGGCTTTGCCGTCGAGCGCCGCGAGACCGTGCCCGAGCTCGACTCGGACGCTTACGTGCTGCGACACACTGCCTCGGGCGCTCGTCTGCTGTACCTGGCGTGCGACGATGAAAACAAGGCCTTTGCCATTGGCTTTAAGACGCCGCCGGCCGATTCCACCGGCGTGTTCCATATTCTTGAGCACTCGGTGCTGTGCGGATCGGCCAAGTTTCCCGTCAAGGAGCCGTTTGTCGACCTGATCAAGAGCTCCATGCAGACGTTCCTCAACGCCATGACCTACCCCGACAAGACCATCTACCCCGTTGCCACCACCAACGAGCAGGATCTGTACAACCTGATGGACGTGTACCTGGACGCGGTGTTCAACCCGGCCATCTATACCAAGCCCACCATTTTTGAGCAGGAGGGCTGGCACTACGA
>JAXKGH010000197.1:0-18023 GCA_036550475.1 Collinsella sp.
AAGGGCTGGGTCATGGGCGACTCCTCATCTGACGGACGGCGCGCCTGCGGGCGGCGCCATAGTTTGAGCCGTACCAGTATACCGAGCCGCGCGGACACCGACGCAAATCACACCACGACTCCGTGCGCCACCGTCAGGCCCACCCCAGCGGATTAGGCGCAATGGGGTCAGATTTGTCTGCACCAAGCTGGTGCAAAGTAACCTGACCCCATTGCGCCAATCACAGAGCCACCGATGTCACGGTAGCAGCAGCGAGCGGCGGCCAGAGCGAACAAATTGGCATGAAAAGAGGGCGGCATAGACCTTTTGGTCATGCCGCCCTCTTTGAATGACAAGTTGTCGCTCTGGCCGCCGCGCAGCGTCAACCAAGTTACAGGCCGAGCATAGGCTCCAGAACGAAGAAGTATGCGAGCACTACGACGCCCAGGATGATGCGGTAAACACCGAAGCACTTGAAGTCGTGACGGCGGACGAAGCCCATGAGCCACTTGATGGCGATGAGCGAAACCACAAAGGCCACAACGCAGCCCACGCCCAAGATAGCGACCTCGTTGGCGCCGAACGTGCCGCCCTTGATGAAGTATTTGACCAGCTTGAGTGCACTCGCGCCAAACATGACAGGGATGGCCAGGAAGAACGTAAACTTGGACGCCACCGAACGCGTACAGCCCAAAAGCAGGCCGCCGATGATGGTAGAACCGGAGCGAGACGTACCAGGCACCAGCGAAAGCACCTGGAAGCAGCCGATACCCAGCGCAGTCTTCCAGCTCAGGTCCTCGAGCGTGGCGATGGAGCCAAAGTCCAGATTCTCGTCATCGTCCTCATCCTCAGCGGTAGCCGCGGCGGGCGCCGCAAAGTGCGCACCGGCGGGACGTCCACCCGACACCACAGCACGCGAGCCAAACGAACCGGCAACGGCCATTTCCTCGCGCTTGCTCGCGCGCCAGTTCTCGATCACGATAAACAGCACGCCGTACACAATGAGCGCCAGCGCCACGACGGGAGCATTGTAGAAATGCTCCTCCATCCAGTCGTTAAGCGGCAGACCGATCGCCGCGGCGGGAATGCAGCCGAGCACAATCTTGCCCCACAGCACCCAGGTGTCGCGACGGCCCTCCTTGCCCTTGCTGGGCGAGAACGGATTGAGTTCATGGAAGAACAGCACACAGACGGCCAGAATGGCGCCGAGCTGAATCACGACCAGGAACATATTCCAGAACGTCTCGCTCACGTTCATCTTGACGAACTCGTCCACCAAGATCATGTGACCGGTCGACGAAACAGGCAGCCATTCGGTGATGCCCTCGACCAGGCCCATGAAGGCAGATTTTAGAAGCTCGATAATATCCAAAGGGACCCCCTCGTTAGACACCCGCCGATATTGTTCTGCGGACGGTGCGGGCGATGTCCCATTATCAACCGTTCGGGCGCGTCTACGCCTACCCTTACCAAAAAACTCGCCCGTTCACAGAATTGCGAGCGGTCAAACCCAAATCCTTGGGTATAACTGCAACAAGATAAAGTGTCCGGCGGCCAACGCGCCCGCGCCCGCCCGATGCACGAGCCCCGCGCCCGTGCGATAGACCAAGGAGGAAACCATGAACGAGGGCTACACCAAGGTATTTGTTTCACTCGACGGTACTGAGCAGCAGGATTTTGTGCTCGCACGCGCCATCAAGGTCGCCGCGAACAACGGCGCCAAGCTAATCATCGGCCACGTTATCGATTCCACGGCGCTCGAGAGCGCCGGTTCCTATCCGGTCGATCTGGTCAACGGCCTAGAGGAGGCATTTAAGAACTCCATCGCCAAGCAGCTCGAAGAGGCCAAGGCCAATCCCGATATTCCCGAGGTCGAGGTCATGATTCGCGCCGGCCGTATTCGCGAGACGCTCAAGGACGAGATGCTCGACGTGGTTAAGCCCGACCTGGTGCTCTGCGGCGCCCGCGGCCTGTCCTCGATCAAGTATGCGCTGCTGGGTTCGATTTCGACGTTCCTGCTGCGCAATACGGACTGCGACATCTTGGTCGTGAAGTAGCAAACGTACGCCTAACGCATCGCGGAGCGCAAGCCCACGTGCCCAAGTCTTCCAAGAGCGGGACCACCATTACGGTGGCCCCGCTTTGCTTTAGGCTGAGAATTGCTCCAGAACCCTCATTCTCTCAACGGAATCCGTCTGAATTTTCAGAGCGACCCGACCCAAATCTCCGGTTGCAGAGGCAAGTTCTGCAAGCTGGGCAGACACCTCTTCAGCCACTTCCGCCGCGATGTTCTTGATCATCTTGAGTGGCAGATGCAAATCTTGAGACATGAATTCGAAATCTTCAGGAGTCACCCCATCGATCACCCGGTGATCCCCAATATCAATCCCAAGATTATGGTCGTATCCCATTATCGTCGTGCAAACAATATCGTATGCAGGGGCCAACCTCTTTTCCCGCCAACTCGGACTATAAAGAAACGAATGGTTCTTGAGATGCGAGTCGCAATTCCCCAACGCATAATCGACCATTACCTGACGAGCGAACATTTGAGTATCAGCAATTACGTTAGACGATTGCTCTCTTATCAATCGGCCGCAAAGAGCCATATAGCAGCTATCGGGACGTGTCTCGTATTTCATATACGAAGGCCAGCCAACCGCTTGGCAAAAATCCTCCTGATGCAGCCTCAGAGGCACATCGAATCCGCTCATCGACGGCGGCTCATTGCTCCAGATTCTGTCATAACGCTCGGAAAAGAACGCACCAGGAATCGTATCCGAAGCTTCTGAACGGGCAATTTCAAGCCCAGCAGCAGACGCTGCCGTCATGCAAATTAATTCGTTGAACGGCAAATCCGGATGTTTAGTTGAAGCAATCTTGACTATGTGAGTCGAGGGGGCAGAGCCGAGCGGCAGCATCCAATCCCCCGACCCGGCCTTTTTTGCATCTTTACCGCGCGGTAAAAACCAACCGGTTTTAGACTGAGCGCCCGCCAACGACAGCCTCGAATCCTGCATATCATTTGCAATCTCAAACACTTCCGCCTTAGAAAGTGCCTCAAAATCCTCGTCTTGCAGAGGACGATAGCCCGGATCGTAGCTCGATTTCTCATCGCCGAGAAACCTCAAGGCACCAACGCACTCATCGCCCAAACGCTCGAGCATCGATAAATAGTCTGACTGGGGGATTTGAAAACGCATCGACAGCTCATGCCGAACCGGGCCCTCGGGAAGCATGCCCGAAAAGAAGGCCGAAAACTCATTGCTGGCATATGGCTCATGTCGCAAGGGAAGAGAAGCTGAGAGTGCGGCAGCATCGTCGCGTTCAAGATATCCCTCATCATATGCAAACGTCTCGTTTACGGGGTCGGCCCTCTCAAATTCTCCGACCAGCTCAAACGTTCCCCGATACTCACGATAAACCTTTAATGCCATGAGCCGTCGCCCCTCTCCCTCAGGATCAAATCGACCCCCAAGCTGTTAGCGATTTGAAGGGTTTGGCGAAGATTGGCACCCGCCTTTCCACGCTCAAGCTCGCTCACAAAGCGCAAACTGCACTGGTTGAAATCAGCCACATCGCGTTGGGTATAACCGAGCTTCTTCCGGCGCTCACGCAAATATGCACCGAGTTCAGCTGGGTCAAAAATCGTTCGCTCATTCCAGTCTTGCATGCTAATCCCCTATGATTATCCCAAACGGGATAATCATAGCACATCATGATGGAATTATCCCGTTTGGGATAATTGTCTTAACGTGAATGACGCTCCGGGACGTTACACCGCGACGACTACTCAAAGTATTGGAATTTGTTGGTCGAGAAGGCAAACGTGACGACGAAGCCTTCGCCGGGCTCGGATGCCGCGGTGACATCGATACCCATCTTGGAGCACAGACGCGCCACCAGGTAGAGGCCAATGCCCGTTGCGCGCTTGGTGGTGCGGCCGTTATCGCCGGTAAAGCCCTTCTCGAACACGCGCGGCAGGTCGGCCGCGCTCACGCCGCAGCCGTTGTCCGCGACGGTGAGCTCGATGCGTTCGCTCGCCAGGCCCTCGTCCAGCAACGCGCCCGAAAACACGATCTTCGCGCCGTCCTCGCGCGCATATTTAATACTGTTCTGAATAAGCTGGCCCAGAATAAACTCGAGCAACTTCTCGTCGGTAAAGACCTCGAAGTCGAGGTTCTCGCACACCGGGGCCACGTGCGCCGCGATGAGCTCGCGCGCGTTGGCTTTAATCGCGCCCGTCACCAAGGTCTTGAGATCCCAGCGGCGAATCAGGTAGTCCCGCTCCACGACTTCCGAGCGCGCGTAGTACAGCGCCTGGTCGATATAGCGCTCCACGCGAGCCAGCTCACGGCCCAGGTCATCCACGCGCGACAGGTCGTCTTCGCTGCCATCCAGGTTTTCCAAAATCAGGTGAGCTGCCGCCAGGGGCAGCTTGGCCTCGTGGACCCAGCTCTCGATATAGTCGCGATAGTCATCGGTCTGACGCCGGCCTTCGGCAACCTCGTCGCAAGCGGCTTTGCCCACCCGGCGCAAGACCTCGTACTCGAGCTCGCCCTCGGCATAGGTCGGGCATTACACCATCTCCTGCACCCATGCGGGACTCTCGAGCTCCTCTGCCGCACGCTCCAGCTGGCGCAGAAAACGACGACGGCGCGCGTATTCGATCACGATGCCGAGCATACCAAAGATAAAGGACACGCCGACCGCCACGACCACGATAGAAACGGGTGCTCCGGCGACCGTCAGCACAAAGCAGCTCAGCAGCACACCGCACGTCCACACGGCGACGGGAAGCAGCGCATCTTTAAAGAATTTGCCAAACGACATAGCCGGCCCCTAGACCGAATAGCCCTGGCCGCGATGCGTAGTCAAATACCCCTTGATGCCGATTTTTTCAAGCGTGGTGCGCAGGCGGTTGATGTTGACGGTGAGCGTATTGTCGTCCACGAAGGCGTCGGAGTCCCACAGGTCCTGCATGATGGCCGAGCGCGAAACGATCTTGCCCGCGCGGCTCAGAAGCAGCGAGAGAATACGCAGCTCGTTTTTGGTGAGCTCGGTGCTGGCGCCCGTTTGCGTGTTGGTGACCATGGAGCGTGCGAGGTCGAGCTCCAGTCCCTTGTGGACGAGCGTGCTGCGCTCGCCCGCCGCCGCGGTGCGACGCAGCAAGGCATTGATGCGCGCCACGAGCACACGGGCGCTGTAGGGCTTGGGAACAAAGTCGTCCGCGCCGAGCGTCATGGCCATGACCTCGTCAATCTCGGTCGTGCGCGACGTGAGAACGATGATGGGAACCTCGGATTCGCGGCGAACCTCGTGGCAGATATGCTGGCCGTCCTTGACGGGAAGCGTGAGGTCGAGCAGCACCAGGTCGGGCACGGCGGCGAGAATATCGCGCGAGACATGCTCAAACGATTCGCAGGCCTCGACCTCAAAACCGGCACGGACAAGGATGTCGGCAAGCTCGCGACGAATGGGCTCGTCGTCCTCAACGACATAGATCAGCGCCATGTGTCCTCCCATTTCGCGTAACTTGCACTTTCCACACCATTATGCCCACGGCGTCGCAGGTACACGCCTCGCGCGGTGCCAGGTGACAGAACTGTTCGCGAACGAAAGCGTTTGGCTCGCCCCTCGCTCGCAACGGGCGCGGGAATCAAATGATTATTAAATCCCCGTCCCAGAAAAATCATTTAGCGGCGGGCGCGGAGCTTTTCGTAGCCGTCGGCGAAGAAGGCGACCGTCGCGGCGTCGGCCTCGGCAGCGTCCGTCTCGGTTGCGGGAACCACGCCGTGCTCGTCACTCACCAGGAACAGCGCGCCCTTGAGCTGCGCGGGAATGTCCACGCGCGTGACCGGGATGCCCTTGGTCTGGGCCAGCTGCTCGATGAGCGTCGCCGTGCCGCACAGACACTCGTCCGCCGGTGCCACAAATGTAAGCTCGCCGTTGTTGACGGCGGCGAGCAGCTCGGGCGCCACGCCGGTCTCGTCGGCTTCGGAGCGGGCCTCGGCGGAGCGGGCACGTAGCGCCTTGGCCGACGTATCGGCTAGCGGCTCGTACTCCCCCACCGTCATGGCGGCGTTGCCGTTGACGTCGATCACCAGCATGAGCACGCCGTCGCGTGCGGTGTAATCGCCCTCGGCAAGCGACCACTCAACATGCTGCTTGGCCCAGCTGAGCATGTTATGGGTAAGCGGCTCGCCCTGCACCAAGCGCTCGGACAGTGCGCGAATGTGGCGGTTGAGCATGGGCACCTTTTTGTTGGACATGCGCCAACGGCAGATAAGCGCGGGCTTGTCGAGCGTAAACTTCTCGACCGCCTCCTGATTGGCGCAAAAGTCCTCGTACGCACGTTGATCCTCGGCATTGCCAAACAGCTCGGCATCATCAATCTGGGGCATGGTCATACCTTTCGTGTTAGTCATTCCGTCCTCTTATACCAAAAAGACGGCCCTCCAAACGGAGCGACCGTCTTTTGCAGAGATTATTTTGTCCCGGGGCGAAACTTAGTGCCTAAAGTGACGGGCACCGGTGAAGACCATAGCAATATTGTGCTCGTTGCAAGCCTGGATGCTCTCGTCGTCGCGCTTGGAGCCGCCGGGCTGGATGATGCAGGTCACGCCGTGTGCAGCAAGCACGTCGACGTTGTCGCGGAACGGGAAGAACGCGTCGCTTGCACAGGCAAAGCCGCCCTTCTCCACGCCCTCGCGCTCGCAGAAGTCCTCGGCGCGCTCGCAGGCAAGTAGCGCAGAGTCAACGCGGTTAGGCTGACCCGGGCCCATGCCAATGCCGGCCTTACCCTTGGAGACCAGGATGGCGTTGGACTTGACGCCCTTGCAGACCTTCCAAGCAAACTCGAGCTCGGCCATCTCGGCGTCGGTGGGCTTGCGGTCGGTGGGGAACGTAAAGGTCGCGGGGTCCTCGGTCACGTGGTCGACCTCCTGTACCAGCATGCCGCCGTCGATGGAGCGCAGCTCCACCTGGGCGCCGTGGTCCACGCCGCCGGTCGCCAACACGCGCAGGTTGGGGCGCTTGGCCATGCGCTCGAGCGCCTCGTCGGTATAGCTCGGGGCGATGATGACCTCGACGAACTGCTTGTTCTGATCGGCAAAGTGCTCAACCAGCTCATAGGGAACCTCGCGGTTGCAGGCGATGATGCCGCCAAAGGCGCTCTTGGGATCGCAGGCGAAGGCGCGGTCGTAGGCGGCCGTAATGTCCTCGGCAACGGCGGAACCGCAGGGGTTCTGGTGCTTGAGGATTACGCAGGCCGGCTCGTCGAACTCGCGGACCAGGTTCCAGGCGGCGTCGGCATCCAGATAGTTGTTGTAGCTGAGCGGCTTGCCCTGGATCTGCTCGGAGCCCACGAGCGGGAACTGCGAGCTCGCGGTGTTCTCGCAGCCCTCGGCAAAGCGGTAGACCGTAGCCTTCTGCTGAGGATTCTCGCCATAGCGCAGGTCGTCGACCTTCTCCAGCGAGATCTCGAGCTTGGCAGAGGTGTCCGCCACGTCGCTTGCCTGGGCGGCAAGCCAACGGGAGATAGCCGTATCGTAGGCGGCGGTGGTCTGGTAGACCTTCACCTGCAGGCGACGACGGGTGGAAAGCGTGGTGCAGCCACCGGTCTCGTGCATCTCGGCCAGGACGGCATCATAGTCGGCCGGGTCGGAAATGACGGTAACGCTCGTGGCGTTCTTGGCAGCAGAGCGCAGCATGGAGGGACCGCCGATATCGATGTGCTCGATGGCGTCTGCGAAGGTGACCTCGGGGTTGGCGACGGTCTTCTCGAACTCGTACAGGTTGACGACGACCAGGTCGATCAGCTTAATGCCGTGCTGAGCCGCCTCCTGCATGTGCTGCTCGGAATCGCGGCGGGCCAGCAGCGCGCCGTGAACCTTGGGGTGCAGGGTCTTAACGCGGCCGTCCATCATCTCGGGATAGCCCGTGAACTCCTCGATGGGGGTTACGGGAACGCCCGCGTCCTCGATGGCACGAGCCGTGCCGCCCGTAGAGATGATCTCGACGCCAAAGTCGTCAACCAGCGTCCGTGCGAAATCGACGACGCCCGTCTTATCGGTAACCGAGATCAACGCGCGTGCGATCTTCACATCAGATCCCATGCAGTCCTCCTGTCTGGTACGCCGCCGTGCTCTGTGAGTCGGTGATACGTCGATCTGCAGCGCTCGCGCAGCGGCATTGAAAATACTGATTTAATGTAGCGCATCGAGCGCATCGATGCACCCCGCAACGGGCGCATGTGCAGAAAAAGTTTGCGAGCGGAGGGGATGGGCACGGTGAGTTCATGGAACACAGGGGCACCATAATTTGATGCCAATGGCGTGGTAGAACTGTGTTCGATATGCATCCGCAAAAGAAAGAGGCACCATGGTCTCGCGGGTTCTCTACCGACCGTTTGATACCGAAGACTTCGACGCCATCGCGCTGATTCTGCAGCAACTTTGGCATAACAATTCGGATAACGATGAGTACAACCGCCTTGAGGCCGCGTGCGACCTCGCCTATTGCCTTTCGTCATCGACGTTTTCGCAGGTTGCGGTGATTGACGGCGAGGCGCGCGGCATTGCACTTGCACGCGCAGGACAGAACTCCGGCGTCACTATCAACGAGCATTGGATGGATACCGAACGCGCACTGCTATCGCAGATGCGTGAGCTGGAGCCTGATGCCTGCTCCGAGTATCTCTCGTTTGTGCGCGCAACCATCCGAACCAACAACCGCCTGCTCGAGAGCAGCCCGTTGCCGCACGACAACGAGGTCACGCTGCTTGCCGTGGATCGCGATGTCCATGGCCTGGGCGTTGGCACGGTTCTGCTCGATGCCGCCGTCTCGCACCTGTCCTCGCTTGGAGCGACGAGGGCGCACCTGTACACCGACTCCAACTGCTCGTGGAAGTTCTACGAGATGCACGGCTTTAAGCGCACGGCCACGCACCGCGCCAACCGCGAAGAGCGCCGTCACGACATGCCGCGCGAAAGCTTCCTCTACGAACTCGACCTAACAGCCTAAACCCGGCAGTTAGGGACGTTCCTTTTGTGCCGGCACCCCGGGACACTCCTTGGCAGCAACCGCACCTAGTCGTTGGGGACATTCTTGGGTAACACAGTCGACGAAACCCTCGTTGGCGTCGCCCTATAGAGGGGTCTGCAAATAGCTGTGGGCAAAAAACATCAAATATGAGTACTGTTACCTTTTTAGTAGCAGCGATTTGGGGCATTTTAGAGGCTTTTAGACATAGCAGCCAGTCAGGCGAACTGACGTATTTCCACAAATGTTCAATAAAATGGGCCCCTAACGAGAGATAATCTCATTAGGAGCCCATTATTTAGTGCAAATATATGTCACTATAATGGCAACAGTACTCATATTTGGCATTTTTTGCCCACTGCCCCCTGTGTGGGGATCCGTAACGGAAAGATAGACCCATTTCAAAGCATAAAAATGGGATAGATTTTCCGCCAACAGTCGCCGGAGAAGATCCAGCCCAAAAATCAGAGCGCGCTAGAACGTTCCGCCGCCGCCTCCGCCGACGCCGCCGCCTCCGCCGCCAGAGAAGCCGCCGCCTCCGCCGCCGCCCGAGCTGTCGGAGCTCGACGCCAGCTCACGGATGCTCTCGTGATACACGTCATCGAACGAATCGAGCGGAGACTCGATACCGTAATGATGGTAGTACCACCAGTAGCAGGGATAATTGTCATAGAAGCCGTCGGCCTCGCGCACCTCGGGCGGCACGGCCTCGGCAAGCTGACGCAGCACTTCCTTGGAAACACCCAGCGCCACGCCCATCACCAGCAGCTTGTTCCACAGCACCAGATCGCCGGGGACGGCTTCCTTTAGACGAGTGAAGTCCTCGAGCCAATGCTTAAGTGCCTTGCAGCGCGCCGCCACCTCGGCGCCCTCCGGCGTAAAGCGGCGGAACGTAAGGCCCACGCCAATACCCACCAGCACAATCGGCACCGAGATAACCGCGGCGACAATGTTCGCGTGTGCGCCGTCGGTAAAGAAGATGGATCCCGCGGGAACACAGGCGATCAGAATACCAAGAACCAGGCAAAACACCATTGCGACAATGCCGTCAGAGGCAACGTACTCGCTATCGGCCAGCTTGCCCTTAACGGTGTTCTGATAGTCCTCGAGCTTGTCGCCCACGGGCGTAGCGTGCTGCTTGACGTAGTGCTGCAGCTCGTCGAACGTGCGCGAGCGATCGCCGTTCTCGTCGGGCTTAGCACCGGCAAAGAAGACCTTGAGCACCATGCGGTCAATGCCCTTGGCCGACTTCCAGCCCGCATCACTCACCGTCACGCGATACGTCTGCTCTTCTTTTTCACGCCCCAACAGGCCCTTCTTGGCCTTGGTCACTGTCGCCTGCTCCAGCTTGATCACACGGTCGTCAGTGAGCTTCATGAGCGTTGCGATATATGCCTGATCGGGCACCTCGTTCCAGCTCATGAGGGCCGAAAGTACGGCGGGATGGTCGGCCGAAGGCACATCGCGGAAATATTCGTCCTGGAAAAGCGGCTTGGGCTTGCGGCGGCGCAGCTTGAGCATAACGATTGTGCCGGTAAAGGCCACCGCCGCAACAACACTTAGCACGGCAAGTGCATTGGCAATCATGCGAGCGTGAGCGCGGCGGGCGTTAGCTTCGTCGGCCCATTCCTTCTCTTCGCTCAGGATCGTTGACATGCGCTCTTCGCCCGAGGCGGCAAGCTGCGGCACCCAATCGCTGGGGAAGGCGATGCGTGCCTCGGCGAATTCGCCCTGATGCACGCAGGGAATGGTATAGGTGACCATCGGCTCGTCCTCATCGAGCGACACGTCGCCCGCCAGCGGACCGTGGCCCCATGCGCGGAAGTTATCGCCTTTGACGGCCGCCGTCCCGGCAGCGGCATTTGCGAAGCGCACTTCCATCTCGACATCGTCGGAATCCGCAGACCAGCCGTCGCCCACGAACTTCCAGTAGAGCTCGGCGGTATCGGCCCAGTTCATAACCGCACCGGTCATGGTGTAGCTCACGTAATAGATCGCGCTGTCGCCGCTCTCGTGGGGGCTGAACACCTTAATCCTTACGCCGTCACCGGCCTGCTCGACCGTGTAGACGCCAGAATCGCCCTTGTTCGCGCTATCGACTTTGTTAAACGCGGTGTCCTCTTCCTCGACACTCAGCACGTCAACGTCCGCCGTGCCGCCCTGCTGGTTGGTGCCCGTATTGATCTCCCAAAACACGCCGTTGATGTCGTCGTCGAAATCAAACTGGCGTCCCTCGACAACGGTCAGCGATCCATCGGCCTCGACCGTGGCACTGATGTAGGTTTGGGTCATGGAGTAGCCGTCGGCGTGCGCGGCGGCAGGCAGCAGCAACAACGCAAGCGCAACGAGCGCGCAGACGGAAGCGAATCGCGCAAACAGGCGGCGCTGCCGACAGGTTTTGGCAACGGGGGCGTTCATAGGCACATCCTTTGTCTGTGATACCAGCAACGCCATTGTCCCACGTTTACGGGCGCACATGACGAACATCTAGGCCAGCGGAGTATCAAACGGGACGAAAGTCACGCCCGCGGCCGGCACCTGGGGACGTTCCTTATCTGCCGGCAATCTGGGACACTCCTTGGCATAGCCCGCTCCGGCAATAGATACCACTTCATAGCTCCGTCACAGGTGTAGCGGCTTTGTGTTGCCGCATGCGCACTGATTGAGTCCGCGAGCAAGGGGCATAAAGCAGTTGAGCGAAAACGGTTTGCCCCTTTGCCGTTCGCTTGAGGATCATGTCCCCCTTTTCCGCGGAAACCCCGGCAGTTGCGAAGAGCTGCCGGGGTTTCTGTCGTTTGAGGGGTTGGGCTGGCGGGCGGCGATCGAGCTATCGAGCCGGTGGTCCGGCACGCGCAACGCGCGGCCTCGGCAACTTGCAGGCCACGGCAGCGTCTCCCCCACCGCGCCCCGCGCTATACTCGTCCGCATGGATATCAACGCATGCAACATAGCAACACACGCCGCGGACGCACCAGCAACGGCAGCGCCCACCCCCGTCGTGGGCCGCTTTGCCCCGTCGCCCTCGGGCCGCATGCACCTGGGCAACGTGTTCAGTTGCCTGTGTGCGTGGCTTTCGGCCCGCAGCCAGGGCGGCAGCATCGTGTTGCGCATCGAGGACCTGGACGATCGCTGCAAGCGCCCGGAACTTGCCGCCCAATTGATTGACGACCTAGCTTGGCTGGGGCTCGAGTGGGACGAAGGCCCCTACTACCAGCACGATCGCCTTGATCTGTACGAGGACGCCCTGCACCTGCTGCAGGGTGCCGGCCTCACCTATCCCTGCTTTTGCACGCGTGCCGAGCTCCACGCCGCGAGCGCGCCGCACACCAGCGACGGCACGCCCATCTACCGCGGCGCCTGCCGAGGCCTTTCTGCCGAGGAGGTTGCCCGCCGCAGCGCCCTGCGCGCCCCGGCCACACGCCTGCGCGTGCCCACCGTCGACGACCTCGCAGACGACATGATCGAATTCGTTGACCGCACGTACGGAGCCCAATGCGAGGCACTCGCCACCGAGTGCGGCGACTTTTTGGTGCGCCGCAGCGACGGCGTTTTTGCCTACCAGCTAGCCGTGGTAGTCGACGACGCCGCCATGGGCGTCACCGAGGTCGTGCGCGGATGCGACCTGCTGGGCTCCACGCCGCGCCAGATCTACCTGCAGCATCTGCTGGGACTGCCCACACCGCGCTACGCACATATTCCGCTGCTCATGTCACCGGACGGCCGCCGCCTTTCCAAGCGCGACCGCGACCTAGACCTGGGCGAGCTCCGTACCCGCTTTGGCACACCCGAGGCACTGCTGGGCTGGCTCGCCGGGCAAACGGGCATCGCACCGGACACCACGCCGCGTTCTGCCGAGCAGCTGGTCGAGCACTTTAGCTGGGATGTCATCCGCGCGCATCGCGAGAACATCACTGTAACGGTCGAGTAGCCAGTCTCCCCGCCTCTACGCAATATCCCAGGATTGGAGTTCGTCGCCCAGGCGAACGATGCAGTCGTAGAGCACGGTATGGCGCTCGGCCGGGTTGACATCCCGATGAAAATGCCCGTAGTACCAGCGCTTGTAGTCCAGACGGTCCTCCAGCTCGTCAAAAAACGTGGTGAGTCGATCGACATCGGGATAATTCCAGCCGGGCGCCGGATAGAGCGTGGGCGACAACATGCGCGTGGAGCAGGTGTGGGTGATCACGTAGTCGACCTTCCAGCCCACGCTGTCGAGCTTTGTCCGCGCCTCCTCAAAGTTGCGCTCGTCCAGCAGCTCCTGCGGCCACCAGCTGGAATAGGGAAGCGGTATTCCTTATCCACGCTCGTGGCACCGCCCATGGTAAAGATCGTTGAGCCGTCGAGCTCAAAAATCTCGCCGCGCGTCAGGCGTCGGATGGGCGAAGTGTCCGACAGGCGCTGCGTCAGTCCGCCGTGCCACAACTCCATGGGGCGCTCCGCCCAATGGTCGAAGCGTTCGTGGTTGCCGTCGACGAACAGCACGGTATAGGGGCGCGACTCGAGCCACGCGATATCAGCGCACTCCTCGGCAGAGAAATCCCACGGAAAACCAAAGTCGCCCGCGACGATTAGATAGTCGTCGCCCGTCAGACCATCCCCAAGGTCCCAATCGCGCAGCTTTTGCATGTCGGCACCGCCGTGAATATCACCCGTCACATAGACCGTCATCGGATTACCACTTCCCTGTAAGTCGCTAGCCCACATTCTGCACGATCACTAAGCCAACCGTTCCAGCCCTTCCATCCCTTAGGGCTTACCCCCCCCGTTCTTCCATCCAAACGGGTCGAGCACCCAAAAGATCAAATCGAGCGCGCCACCGGTCATCATGGCGCCGGCAAGGGCCATGCAAACGTGCAGAGAGCTAGCACTTCGGAGCACGTCGAATGGCCCCAGAACAGCCAGCAGCGAGACCGCTGCGCCGGCTACGCACAGCGCAAGGCACGGTCCTGCGTCCTTAACGCACTTCTTTGCGAGATGCTTTGCGTTGTCACCCATCGATATCGAACTCCTTAGAGGGTCGTTGTTCAGATGCATGCCGCCGTGGCAGAACGAAGCGGCAGAGTAAGTGTCACATGCCGTGCAGGCATCAATGGAGAAACCGCCTGCTCGACCAACCCTTGACGCCGTTTTGCACCGGCACCCCATCCCCCGCTATCGAGGTCTAATACTTTTCCCGAGAAGTGAACGGCTGTTTTTGGACCCCTGAAACAGCCGCATTTTTCGGCGGCAAAATCGTGGGATTTCAGCATTGAAACCGCGGGAAACGGCACCTTTAAAGTGTCGATGCTTCGGGGGTCCGTTTTAGCTCGTTCACTTCTCGGGAAAAGTATTAGACCTCGCTGCTAGCTATCCAGAAAGACACCTCCCCCTTCCCCACCGCCGCGCAAAAACTCATCCAACATTAATCTTGGCTCAAGAATCGCTTAATCTATAACCTGCACTATAGAGTTCGACCAAGGGCGGGGCGGCGTCACGCAGGCCGCCGAACGCAACGCTCGCGCCCGGGCAGATCGCCCGGCGTCGCGCCCATCGAACGAAAGGAACAGGTCATGGACGACCTCGAAAAAGTTGAAACCATCCGCACCAAGTGCAACGTGAGCTACACCGATGCCAAGGCCGCGCTCGACGCCGCCGACGGCAACGTCTTGGATGCCATCATTTGGCTCGAGTCGCAGGGCAAGACCCAGACCACGTCGGCGCACGCCGCCACCGAGTCCGCGCCAGTCGATGAGCCCTCAGCCGAGATGGTCGCCGCGCAGGCCGCCTACGAGAAGTCGAGCGAAAAGACCGACTTCTCCAAGAAGATGGATAGCGTGTGGGAGTACCTCAAAAAGCTCTTCCGCCTGAGCCTGGACACCAAGTTTATCGCCACGCGCCGCGACGCGATCATCCTCAACATTCCCATCCTGATCCCCATCGTCGCGCTGTTTGCCTGGGGCGCCACGATATGGCTGATGCTGATTGGCCTGTTCTTTGGCATGCGTTACCGCATCGATAGCGACGGCGACGTACCCGGCAGCATCAACAACCTTATGAATCACGCTGCCGATGCCGCGGACGACATCAAGCAAAATCTCAACGACGACAAGTAATCGCAGACGGGGGCACGCATGGCACGGATCCTGATCGTAGAGGACGAGGAGAAAATCGCCCGCTTTGTGACGCTCGAGCTGGAGCACGAGGGCTACCAGGTGGAGCACGCCGCCGACGGCCGCACCGCCGTGGACCTGGCGCTGGAGCGCAACTACGATCTGATTCTGCTCGATGTGCTGTTGCCGCAGCTCAACGGCATGGAGGTGCTGCGACGCGTCCGCAAGCACAAGGATGTACCGGTGATCATGGTCACCGCGCGCGATGCCGTGATGGACAAGGTGGCCGGGCTCGATGCCGGCGCCGACGATTACCTGACCAAGCCGTTTGCGATTGAGGAGCTGTTCGCACGGATCCGCGTGGCGTTGAAGCGCTCGGAGGCCGTGCGGGCGGCTTCGGGCGTTGGCGGCGTTGGGGCCGGGACGGGCGCTACGGGCGCCGCTGCGATACCCCCGGCTGGCGACTCGACCCAGGCATCCGCCTCGCCCTCCCCCGCCGCGCTCACCGTGAGTTCGGTCGCGCTCGATCCCGACCGCCGCGAAGTCACGGTCGGCGGCTCGCCCATCGCGCTCACTGCCCGCGAGTTCGACGTCCTCGCCCTGCTTATGGCGCACGCCGGCACCGTGCTCACGCGCGAGCGCATCGCGCACGAGGCGCTGGGCTACGAATACGTGGGCGACACCAACAACGTCGACGTGCACATCGCGCACCTGCGCGCCAAGATCGAGGACGCCGGCGGCGCCCGCATCATCCAGACCGTGCGTGGGGTGGGCTATGTCTGCCGCGCGTAACGCCGAGGCCAAGCGCGTCACATCCATCGCCCGCGCCATCAACTGGAGCTATATGTGGCGCCGCTTGATGAGCTACGTCTGGCTCGATCTGCTGCTGATGGTGATTGCGGCGGCGATCCTCGTCTATGGATACAACCAGATGCTGCCCGACGGCGCGTTTACCGCAGGATGGATCCCCGGCGTCGCCGTTCACGGCATGTCGCTGGCGCCTGCGCGCGGCTGGGACCTGGCAACGCTCACCTATACCGTCGAGCTTACGCGTACCACCAAGACTTTCCCCCTCGCGCAGGACCTCGTCGCGCTATGGCCTCTCTACCTTGTCGTTGTGGGTTGGCAGGTCATCAGCGTGCTCGACATGCTCGGCGGCGCCCGTCGCGTGCGCCGCACCATGGCACCGCTCAACGACCTGGCCTTGCGCGTGGACGAGCTCGGCCGTATGCAGCTCTCCGGCGGCAAGATGGAAACACTGGAGCAGGCCATCGAGCGCGCAAGCGTCGACTCGCCGAGCGTCACTACCGGCGACGCCGACCTGGCAAGCATCGAGGTTGCACTCAACCGCCTACTGCGCCAGATGCAAGAGGCCAAACTGCAGCAAATGCGCTTTGTCAACGATGCGAGCCACGAGCTGCGCACGCCCATCGCGGTGATTCAGGGCTACGTAAACATGCTCGATCGCTGGGGCAAAGACGACCCGGACGTGCTGGCAGAATCTATCGCGTCCCTCAAGGCCGAAAGCGAGCACATGCAAGAGCTCGTGGAGCAGCTGCTGTTTTTGGCGCGCGGCGATGCCGGGCGCACGGTCCTGCGGCGCGCAAATACCAACCTTGCCGCACTGGTCGACGAGGTATGCGAGGAATCGCAGATGATCGATACCGAGCACACGTATCGGCTGGCCTTTGACGCTGCGCTTGTCAGCGACCCGCGCTGCGACGCGCCCGTCGACGTGGCGCTCGTGAAGCAGGCTCTGCGCGTGATCGTGCAAAACGCCGCCAAGTACTCGGATGCGGGAACGACCGTCACATTTGGCGTAGCGCCGGATGCGGGCGCGGGCACGATCGACATAAGCGTTGAGGACGAGGGCATCGGCATGAACCAGGAATCCGCAGCTCACGCGTTTGAACGGTTCTACCGCGCCGACAATGCACGCGATGCCGGCGCACAGGGCTCGGGTCTGGGGCTTGCCATTGCCAAGTGGATCGTCGATAGCCATGGCGGCGTCATTGGCGTGACCTCAGTCGAGGGCGTCGGCAGCCGCTTTACGATTCGCCTGCCGCGCTAGGAAGCCCCTCGGCATAAATAAAGGGATAAGGCCATGCGGCCCTATCCCTTTTTGCTAGCTATAGCAGCTTGTACGCTACTCGCGGCACAGGTGCACGGCAAAGCCGGCGAACTCGCGCTTAAAGTACACGAGCTTGGTACCACCGTCGGGCAGCAGCGCGCGCGACTCTTCGTTGACCTCGAGCCCGCGCTCGGCAAACCACTTCTCAGCTGCATCGATGTCGTTAACGGCAAAGCCGATGTGGCCCTTGGTGCCACGACCGTTCTGCTTCATGATCTCGACCAGCGAATCGTTGAAGTACGAAACCGGGGTCTCGATGACGGGCAGGCCCATCATCGTCGAGAACAGCTCCGCGATCTCCAGGGCGTCTGCCGGGTCGGTGGCGTTAATGCCCACATGGGCAACGCGCATACCAAAGAGCTCTACCGGGTTGGCGTTCTGCTCACTCATGCAGTCAGCGCCTACTGAGCCATGACGTCGAGAACGGCCTTCTCGGCGGCAACGCGGTTCATGCCGGTCATGAAGGGCACGCCACTCACGTACGGGCAGGTGAGGCCCTCGGGGGCAACGGTGGTGGCGATCAGCAGGTCAGCGCCCTCGTCGCAGTAATCCTTGGCCTCGGAGATGGCGCACTGCACGATCTCGTACTTGTCGGCATAACCGTTGGCGTCGAGCAGGGTAGCGACCTTCTGGGCAACGAGCGTGGAAGTAGCAGCGCCAGCACCGCAAGCCAAAACGATCTTCTTCATAGGTAATGTCTCCCTTCATGGTTTACTTTAGGTAAGTGTACCGCAGCGAGCGATGGCACTCGGCCTCGATGAGCTTTTATGCCAGTTTGCTTG
>JAXKGH010000198.1:0-1799 GCA_036550475.1 Collinsella sp.
ACCTTAGGACCGTTATAGTTACGGCCGCCGTTTACTGGGGCTTAAGTTCACTGCTTCGATTGCTCTAACAGATCCCCTTAACCTTCCAGCACCGGGCAGGCGTCAGCTCCTATACATCGTCTTGCGACTTAGCAGAAACCTATGTTTTTGGTAAACAGTCGCTTGGGCCTATTCTCTGCGGCCTTCTTTCGAAGGCACCCCTTCTCCCTAAGTTACGGGGTCATTTTGCCGAGTTCCTTAACAACAGTTCTCTCGCTGGCCTTAGGATACTCTCCTCACCCACCTGTGTCGGTTTGCGGTACAGGCACCTTTAACCTCGATAGAGACTTTTCTCGACAGTGTGAAATCAGCTACTTCGCTACTAAATTTCGCTCCGCATCGTACCCCAGCATTGTTCCGACGGATTTGCCTATCGGAACTGCCTCAATACTTGCCCGCACATAACCAACAGTGCGGTTAGCTTATCCTACTGTGTCATCCCATTTCTCAAACGGTTATTGGTGGTACAGGAATATCAACCTGTTGTCCATCACCTACGCCTTTCGGCCTCGGCTTAGGTCCTGACTAACCCAGGGCGGACGAACCTTCCCCTGGAAACCTTGGGTTTACGGCCTGTGGGATTCTCACCCACATCTCGCTACTCATGCCAACATTCTCACTTCTATACAGTCCACATGTCCTTACGGTCATGCTTCAACCCGTATAGAAAGCTCCCCTACCCATCATAATGATGCCGTAGCTTCGGTAGTAAGTTTTAGCCCCGGAAATTTTCGGCGCAGAATCACTCGACCAGTGAGCTATTACGCACTCTTTAAATGAGTGGCTGCTTCTAAGCCAACATCCTGGTTGTCTGTGCAATTCCACATCCTTTACCACTTAACTTACATTTAGGGACCTTAGCTGACGATCTGGGCTGTTGCCCTCTTGACTATGAATCTTATCACCCATAGTCTGACTCCCAAGCAAAAGAATACGGCATTCGGAGTTTGATAGTCTTCGGTAAGTGCAATACCCCCTAGGACATTCAGTGCTCTACCTCCGTTTCTCTACGCTTGAGGCTAGCCCTAAAGCTATTTCGGGGAGAACCAGCTATCTCCGGGCTCGATTGGAATTTCACCGCTATCCACAAGTCATCCCCGAGCTTTTCAACGCTCGTGGGTTCGGTCCTCCACGAAATTTTACTTTCGCTTCAACCTGCTCATGGATAGGTCGCCCGGTTTCGGGTCTACGCCAAGTAACTTAATCGCCCATTTAAGACTCGCTTTCGCTACGGCTCCACACCTTAAGTGCTTAACCTTGCTACTTAACGTAACTCGTTGGCCCGTTCTACAAAAAGTACGCGGTCACACAAGTAATGTGCTCCCACAGCTTGTAAGTGCAGGGTTTCAGGTTCTATTTCACTCCCCTCCCGGGGTTCTTTTCACCTTTCCCTCACGGTACTATGCGCTATCGGTCACTAGGTAGTATTTAGGCTTGGAGGATGGTCCCTCCTGCTTCCCACAGGGTTTCACGTGTCCCGTGGTACTCTGGATCATACTAGTAGCTTTTTCGTTTCAACTACAGGGCTATTACCTTCTATGGCGGAGCTTTCCAACTCTCTTCATTTACGATATTGCATCCATGTTGTATGTCCGCAACCCCAACGAAGTAAACTTCATTGGTTTGGCCTGTTCCGCGTTCGCTCGCCGCTACTTACGGAATCGAATTTCTTTCTCTTCCTCCGGGTACTTAGATGTTTCAGTTCCCCGGGTTCCCCTCGCTAAGCTATGTATTCACTTAACGATACTTAGACATTACTC
>JAXKGH010000023.1:0-11986 GCA_036550475.1 Collinsella sp.
CAGGCACAGACCCGAGTAGCAAAAGCAGATGGCACCGTGGCTAAAGACCTCAAGGTCCACATCGGGCGCGGCGTTGTGAATGGCGGCGATCTCGTCGATGGAGAGCTCGCGCGAGAGAGTCACGCGGTCGGCGCCCTGCTCACGGCACCAAAGGGTTCCGCGGTCGTCGTGGATGTTCGCCTGGGTCGAGATGTGTGTCTCGATGCCGGGCATGGTGCGCTTGACCTCAAAGAACAGACCCCAGTCCTGGATAATGAAGGCGTCGGCGCCCAGCGTGGAGCAGCGATGGATGAGTTGCAGCGCATCGCCCATCTCGGACTGCTTGATGACGATGTCTACCGTGACGTAGACGCGCGACCCGGCTAGATGCGCGGCGCGGCAGGCTTGCTCAAAGGCCTCGTCGGTAAAGTTGGTTGCCTTGCGGCGGGCGTTGAAGCTGCCCATGCCGCAGTAGATGGCGTCTGCCCCGGCAGCGAGCGCGGCGGCAAAGGGCTCGGGCCCTCCGGCGGGCGCCAAAAGCTCGGGTCTGCGGTTGGTGGTTCGACTGGCGGTTGCGGTCATATCCTGCCTTTCAAAATGCTCAGATAATCAAAAGTATAGTGGCACCGTTGCGGCAGGCGATGCCCGTGCTCCAAGCGGGATAAAGTCTTCAGCAGCTTGGACTGGCTGCTCCACATGAGAACCGTTCAGCGGTTCGGGGAGACCGTTGGGCGATAAAATATTCTCGCAAGCTGATAATATTCTTGCATCAAACAGAAACCTTGAGTACCATCCCAATCAAGCGCGGTGTTCAGACCGAACTGTGCCTCCCGGTGTGAACGCCGCGCTCACGCTTTCTCAACTGATCGTAAGGAGATAAACATGAGCAAGACCGTCGTGTCTTCCGATAACGCACCCGCAGCCATCGGCCCGTATTCCCCTGGTATCCAGACCGGCAACATGGTGTTCCTGTCCGGCCAGCTGGGCATCGACCCTGCAACCGGCAAGATGCCCGAGGGCGTCGAGGCCCAGGCCAAGCAGTCCCTCGCCAACGTCGAGGCCCTGCTGACCGCTGCCGGCGCCACCTTTGCCGATGTCGTCAAGACCACGGTCTACCTGGCCGACATTGCCGACTTCGCTGCCGTGAACGAGATCTACGCCTCCAAGTTCGAGGCTCCGTTCCCCGCGCGCAGCGCTTTCCAGGTTGCCGCCCTTCCGGCTGGCGGTCTGGTTGAGATCGAGGTCGCCGCCGCTCTCTAAGGCGTTGGCAACAACTAAACATGACATGCAAAAAGACCCTGCAGCGCGTGCGAGCTGCAGGGTCTTTTGTCAAGCGATGCGACAAAAATGATCCGCTTTCCTCCGTCCCCAAGGGATCGGTGGGTTAGCCCTCCTTGCGAACTTTTTGCAGGTAGCGGTAGACGCTGGGCTCCGAGATGCCCAGCGAGGTGGCGGCGCAGGCCACGGCGCCCTTGAGCATGAACACCCCGTTGCCGTTGAGGTGGCGAATGACGTCCACGCGGTCGCTCTGACTAAGCGACGCTACATCCAGCCCGCGCGCGCTCAGCAACTCGGCAATGCTGCGGTCGATGAGCTCCTGTGTGGACTCCGAAAGGCTTTCGACCTCGATAGGGGCGGGCTCCGTGCGCGTCGGCGCCGCGTCGAAGCACGCCATGAGCTGCTGCGCCATGGCGTTGATGGAGCGTACGGTCGAGAGGTCGGTGTTGACGCAGAGCATACCGACGATCTCGTCATTCTCGCGGATAAAGTACGTCGCTGACTCCAACGTCTTGCCGCCGGCACCGCGCCCCTCGTAGCCCGTAATAAACGGCAGGTCGCGATACTTGGGGTCGTGCATGATCTTGAGCGCCAGATCGGTGGCGGGGCCGCCGACCTTGCGGCCGCTCACGATGCCGTTGCGAATATCGACGATGGCGTGGTCGGGATCCGAGAAATCGTGCAGCACGATTTCGCTGTTTTTGCCGAGTATCTGCTCCAGAAAATCGACCATCGGCAAAAAGCGGCGTACGGTCTCGTTCACGGGCAACTCCTTTGGGTGAAAACGGAAATGTTCATAACAATTTTTTCTCATGGTAACACGCTGCCCACCATCTCGTATATCCGCAGGTACATTGCGTAATGCAGACGAACGGTAGGAATTTAGCGGTAAACGGTTGACCAAAAGAAAAGTTAGATGTTATTTTGACCAGACACTTTCCTGACCTGCGGAAATGCGTTATTTCAGCTGAAGAATAGTCTGATAACAAAAAATTATTATTGAGAATGAGAATCATCTTTAATACGATATGCAACGAAGGCACAACCTCAACCCCGCACTGCGTCACAATAGAGCGTTAGATGCGAAAACAACTACTTCGAGGATTGGTGGTCAAATGACCCAGGAGACGGTTACGAACGGCACTGAAGCCCTGTTCGCTCGCGAAGGCATGCCGCCCGTTAAGGAAATGATCCCGTGTGCCCTTCAGCATGTACTGGCATCGTTTGCCGGCATCATTACCCCGGCGGTCATCATGGCCGGCGTCTACGGCTTTAATAGCCAGCAGAGCACCGACATCATTCAGGTTGCACTCATTCTTTCGGCGATCGACACGGCCCTTCAGGCCTTCGCTCCCTTCCGTCGCATCGGCGGCGGCCTGCCCATCGTCATGGGCGTTTCGTTCGCGTTCCTGCCGGCCCTTCAGGCCATGGGCGCCTCGGGCTTTAGCTTTGGCGCACTGCTGGGCGGCGAGATCGTCGGCGGCGCCGTTGCGGTCCTCTTTGGTCTGGCCTACAGCAAGATCAAGTGGCTGTTCCCGCCCGTCGTGACCGGTACGGTCATCTTCTCCATTGGCGTCTCTCTCTATCCCACGGCCGTCAAGTATATGGCCGGCGGTATGGGTACGCCGCTGTGGGGCACCCCGCAGGCCTGGTGCGTCGCTCTTATCACCTTCGCCGTGGTCTTTGCGCTCGCCAACTTTGGCAAGGGCACGCTCAAGCTGGGATCCGTGTTCTTTGGCATGATCGTTGGCATGATCGTCTCCATCCCCTTTGGCATGATCGACTTCTCCAGCGTCGCCACCGCTCAGGTCTTCGCCCTTCCCAAGCTCATGCCCTACGCGCTCGAGTTTGATCCCGAGGTCTGCATTACCCTCGCCGTCGTGTTCCCCATGGTCGCCATCCAGGTTATCGGCGACGTCTCTGCCGCCTGCCTGGGCTCCATCGACCGTATGCCCACCGAGCGCGAGCTCTCCGGCGCTATCGTGTCCCAGGGTCTCACCTCTATGGTCGGCGGCCTGCTGGGCGGTCTTCCCACCAGCGCCCTTGGCCAGAACGTGGGCATCATCTGCTCCAACAAGGTCGTCAACAAGTGGGTCTTTGTGATCATCGCGGCCGTCTTTGCCATCGCCGGTCTGTTCCCGCAGCTCTCTGCCGTCCTTTCCGCTATCCCGCAGCCCGTCATCGGCGGCGCGACCGTCGGCGTCTTTGGCACCATCACCATGAACGGTGTGCGCATGTTCACCCGCGAGGGTCTCACGCAGCGCACCACCACCATCGTCGGCACCTCTGTTGTCTTTGGCCTGGGTATCTGGATGGCCAGCGGTTGCCTTGCCGGCGAGGGCATGCCCACCTGGGTGTCCACCGTCATCGGCTCCAACGCCGTGACCCCCACCGCCATCATGGCCATTGTCCTTAACCTGATCCTTCCGCAGACGCCGGTCGTGGCTCAGCACATCGATGCTGCCAAGGACGCTGCCGTGGATCTGGTTTTGCCCGAGAGCAAGAAGTAACGAATTCGGTGCTATTCGTCGGCGGACGCATCGCCTCGTCCGCCGACGTCATGCGGCGCCAAGCCGCACTTCAAAGGGTTTGTCCCTTTGGTGAAGCGTTGACGGGAGAGGGCCCGTTTCCGGTGTAGGCCGGCGCTTCGCACTCCGCCATGTCAGAGGTGTCAAACCCCGCCCCTGATGTTGAAGGGAGCATTTATGCTTCTGGTCGCTAACGGTTCCGTCTTTACCCGCAACGCTCAGACTCCGTTCATTCCCAACGGTGCGGTCGCCATTGACGGAGATACGATCGTCGAAGTGGGCCCCGAGTGCGAGCTCAAGGCCAAGTATCCGGATGCCGAGTACGTCGACGCCCAGGGCAACCTCATCATGCCCGGACTTATCAACTGCCACACCCACATCTACTCGGGTCTGGCCCGCGGCCTTGCCATTAAGGGCTGCAATCCCACCAACTTCTTGGAGAATCTTGAGCAGCAGTGGTGGAAGATCGACGACAATCTGACGCTCGACGGCACCAAGGCAAGCGCCTATGCCACGATTCTGGACTCCATCCGCGATGGCGTCACCACGATTTTCGACCACCATGCGAGCTTCTGCGAGATCCCGGGAAGCCTCTTTACCATTAAGGATGCAGCTCAGGAGCTGGGCATGCGTTCGTGCCTGTGCTACGAGGTCTCCGATCGCCGCGGCCAGGAAAAATGCAACCAGGCCATTGCCGAGAACGCCGAGTTTGCCCAGTGGGCCGCCAGGGAGCGTCGCGATAACGACAACCACATGATCGCCGCCATGTTTGGCGGACATGCCACCTTTACGCTGTCGGACGAGACCATGGATAAGATGGCCGAGGCCAACAACGGCCTGACCGGCTTCCACATCCATGTGTGCGAGGGCATGAACGACGTGTGGGATTCCCGCCTCAACCGTGGCGGCATCAGCCCCGTCGAGCGCCTGCTGCAGCACAACCTGCTGGGTCCCGACACCATGCTGGGCCACTGCATCCACGTGACGCCTGCCGAGATGGATATCGTCAAGGAGTCCGGCACCTGGCTCGTCAACAACCCCGAATCCAATATGGGCAACGCCGTGGGCTGCGCCCCCGTGCTCGAGTTCTTCCGTCGCGGCATCCCCGTGTGCATGGGCACCGACGCCTACACCCACGATATGCTCGAGAGCCTTAAGGTCTTCCTGATCATTCAGCGCCACAACGCCGCCATGCCCAACGTGGGCTGGTGCGAGGCCATGACGATGCTGTTCGAGAACAACGTCAAGATGGCGAGCAAATACTTCGATCGCAAGCTCGGTGTGCTCGAGACCGGCGCTGCCGCCGACGTCATCGTTATGGACTACAAGCCCTTTACGCCGCTGAGCGAGGAGAACATCGACGGCCACATGCTCTTTGGCATGATGGGCAAAAACTGCCGCACCACCATCATCAACGGCCGCGTCCTGTACAAGGATCGCGAGTTCGTTGGGATTGATGAGGACAAGATCAACGCGTGGACCATGGCTGAGTCCAAGAAGCTTTGGAGTACGCTCAACGATCGCGCCTACTAATTACAAGTAGATTCACGCGCGTCGGATGTTTCGCCGCATCCGACGCGCGTATAGGCGGCCTCCGCGGGGTCGCCGGCGCTGTGCTAGCGCTACACCGTATTTGCGCCCGCCGCGCGGTCTCGCCGGGCGTTACAGAGAGGAGCTCACTATGAGCGACATCATGAGGCCGATCCCGTTTTCGCAGCTGATGAACTGGATCATCGAGGAGCACAAGACTCAGGACGCCATCTTTGGCGTGCGTAAGATGGTCACGACCAACCAGGAGGGTGCGCTTCCCATTTTTGACGAGCGCATCGAGACTCCGTTTGGCCCGGCCGCCGGTCCCAACACGCAGCTTGCCCAGAACATCGTGGCCTCTTATGTGGCCGGTTCCCGCTTCTTTGAGCTTAAGACCGTTCAGGTTATGGACGGCGAGGAGCTCTCCAAGTGCGTTAACAAACCCTGCATTGTGGCGCAGGACGAGTGCTACAACTGCGAGTGGTCGACCGAGCTCGAGGTTCCGCAGGCCTTTGCCGAGTACGTGAAGGCATGGTTTGCCTGCCACCTGATTGCTCGCGAGTACGGTCTGGGCAGCCCGGACGGCTTTGTCTTCAACATGTCCGTGGGTTATGACCTGGAGGGCATCAAGAGCCCCAAGGTCGACGCCTACATCGAGGGCATGAAAGACGCCAGCGGCTCCGAGGTTTGGAACGAGTGCCGCACATGGGCGCTCGCCAACCTGGACAAATTTGAGCATGTCGATGCCGCGTTTGTCGAGTCCATCTCGGCGCGCGTCTCCAACTCCATTACCGAGTCCACGCTGCATGGCTGCCCGCCGGCGGAGATCGAGCGCATCGCGACCTATCTGATCACCGAGAAGGGCCTCAACACCTACATCAAGTGCAACCCCACGCTGCTGGGCTATGAGTTTGCCCGCCAGCGTCTGAACGAGTTGGGCTTTGACTACATTGTCTTCGACGATACGCACTTCCGCGAGGACCTGCAGTGGGCTGACGCCGTGCCCATGTTCGAGCGCCTGATTGCCCTGTGTGCCGAGCGCGGCCTGGAGTTTGGCGTCAAACTGACCAACACGTTCCCCGTCGACGTGACGAGAAACGAGCTGCCCTCCACCGAGATGTACATGTCGGGCCGTTCGCTGTTCTCGCTGACCATCGAGGCTGCCCGCCGCATTACCGAGCAGTTCGATGGCAAGCTGCGTATCAGCTACTCCGGTGGTGCCACGGTCTACAACATCCGCGCTCTGTACGATGCCGGCATTTGGCCCGTCACCCTGGCGACCGACGTGCTCAAGCCCGGCGGTTACGAGCGCTTTAGCCAGATGGCTGGCGAGTTTACCGACCTGGATGGCAAGCCGTTCGCGGGTGTCTCTCTCGGGGCCGTGACTGCGATCCAGACCGACTCGCTCACCAACCCGCTCTACAAGAAGCCGCTGCGCCCGCTGCCCGACCGCAAGGTCGCCGGCGAGAGCCCGCTTTCCGACTGCTTTACCACGCCGTGCCGCACGAGCTGCCCCATCCAGCAGGATATTCCCGCCTATCTGGCGGCTGTTGACGAGGGCCGCTACGAGGACGCACTCAACATCATCATCGAGCGCAACGCCCTGCCGTTCATCACCGGCACCATCTGCCCGCATCCTTGCGGTCGTGCCTGCGAGCGTGCGTTCTACGAGCCCGAGGGCGCCCAGATTCGCGCCAGCAAGCTCAAGGCCGCCCTCGAGGCCATGACCGCCGTGCTGCCCAAGCTGCGTGCCCAGGCTATCGCCAACGACGGCGAGCGCAACGTTGCCGTTATCGGCGGCGGCCCGGCCGGCCTGGCGACGGCGTTCTTCCTGACGCGTGCCGGCGTGCCCGTCACCATCTTTGAGGCCCGCGATTCGCTCGGCGGCGTGGTCCGTCACGTGATTCCCGAGTTCCGCATTGCGAGCGACGATATCTCCCACGATGCCGAGCTCTGCCTGGCCTTTGGCGCCAAGGTTCAGCTCAACGCCCGCGTGGAGTCCATCGACGAGCTCAAGGCCCAGGGCTTCACCGACGTGGTCGTGGCTACCGGTGCCTGGATGCCCGGCTCTGCAGGTTTGGGCGAGGGCGCCGAGCTCGACGTGCTGGAGTTCCTCGAGGCCGCCAAGAAGGGCGAGAAGCTCGAGCTGGGCGAGGACGTCGTAGTCATTGGCGCCGGCAACACCGCCATGGATGCGGCCCGCGTGGCCAAGCGCCTTGCTGGCGTGAAGAACGTGCGCCTAGTGTATCGCCGCACCAAGAAGCAGATGCCCGCCGACGAGGAAGAGCTTGATCTTGCTCTTGCCGACGGCGTTGAGTTCTGCGAGCTGCTGGCCCCCAAGGCGCTCAACGGCGCCGTGCTGACCTGCGACGTTATGGAGCTTGGCGAGCCGGATGCAAGCGGCCGCCGCAGCCCCGTCGCCACGGGCGAGACCGTCGAGCTTCCCGCCACCACGGTGATCTGCGCCGTGGGCGAGGGCATCGATGCCAGCCTGTACGATGCCGCGGGCGTCGAGCACGACCGTCGCGGCCGCCTTGCCGCCACCTCCACCGGCGTCGAGGGCGTGTGGGCTGCGGGCGACTGCCGTCGCGGTCCTGCCACCGTGGTTGAGGCTATCGCCGACGCCGCCGAGGTCGCCCGTGCCATCGCCGGCGTGGACTTTAACAAGTACGCCGACTGCAACGAGCAGGCCGGCCGCGAGGACACCTGCTACGAGCGCAAGGGGTCGCTGTGCCGCGACAAGCGCAACTGCACCAAGACCCGCTGCCTGGGCTGCGGCTCGGTGTGCGAGGTCTGCTGCGACGTGTGCCCCAACCGCGCCAACGTTGCCATTAAGGTGCCGGGCCTGGCCAAGCATCAGGTCGTCCACGTCGACGGCATGTGCAACGAGTGCGGCAACTGCGCCGTGTTCTGCCCCTACCAGGAGGGTCATCCCTACAAGGACAAGCTCACCCTGTTCTGGAGCGAGCAGGACATGGAGAACTCCGAGAACGAGGGCTTCCTGGCCGTGGACGAGGATCACTTTAAGGTCCGCGTTGCCGGCACGGTCCGCACCGTCTCGGTCGATGCCGTCAACACCGGTCTTTCCGAGGCCGTCCGCCTGACCATCAGGGCTGTGCGCGACAACTATTCGTACCTTCTTAAGAAATAGGCGAGTCTCTTATGGCCAAATCCATTCAACATAACGTGGCCTACGTTGCCTGCGGAAGCGGCTGTGCTTCCGCAGACGGCGACGCCCGCTGCAGCGAAGGCTGCATTGGCTGTGGTGCCTGTGTCGCGGCCTGCCCCCACGGTGCCATCGTACTGGTCGACGGCGTCGCCCGCGTGGACCGCTCCAAGTGCACGGGCTGTGGCCTGTGCGGCATGGCGTGCCCGCAGCGCGTGATTGCCTTCGTTCCCGGCTACCAGAACATCCTGGTGCGCTGCAACAACACCGACAAAGGTGCCATTGCGCGCAAGATCTGCGACACGAGCTGCATCGGTTGCGGCATGTGCACCAAAAAGTGCCCCGCCGGCGCTATCCGCATCGAGGACAACTGCGCCCATATCGATGGCGCGGATTGCCTGTCGTGCGGCATGTGCGCCGTCGTCTGCCCGCATGGCGCCATCCACGACCGCACCGGCATCGCCGCCGGCGTGTAGAAGGGAATCACCATGGCACAGGAATTCACTTTTACCGTTAACGGCGTCGAGCGCACGACGACCCAAAATAAACCGCTGCTGCGCTACCTGCGCGACGACCTGCACATTCACTCCGCCAAGGACGGCTGCTCCGAGGGCGCCTGCGGTACCTGCACCATCCACGTGGACGGTGCGGCCGTCAAGGCGTGCGTACTGACCACCGCTCTTGCCGCCGGCCGCAACATCGTGACCGTCGAGGGCCTGCCCGAGGACGTGCGCGAGGCCTTTGTGTACGCCTTTGGCGCCGTGGGCGCCGTGCAGTGCGGCTTTTGCATCCCTGGTATGGTCATGGCGGGTGCGGCGCTCATCGCCGAGGACCCCGAGCCCACCGAGGAGCAGATTAAGTACGCCATTCGCGGCAATGTCTGCCGCTGCACCGGCTACAAGAAGATCATCGAGGGCATTTCGCTGGCCGCTGCGGTGCTCCGCGGCGAAAAGCAGATCGACGAGGACCTGGAGCGCGGCGACGACTACGGCGTGGGCAAGCGCGCCTTCCGTATCGACGTGCGCAAGAAGGTGCTCGGCGAGGGCAAGTATCCCGACGACATCGACGAGCTCGATCAGCCGGGTCTGACCTATGCCAGCGCCGTGCGCTCCAAGTATCCGCGCGCCCGCGTGCTCTCCATCGATACCTCCAAGGCCGAGGCCCTGCCCGGCGTGGTGGGCATCCTGCGCGCCGAGGACGTGCCGGTCAACCAGGTCGGCCACCTTATCCAGGACTGGGACGTCATGATCGCTCAGGGCGATATCACCCGCTGCGTGGGCGATGCCATCGTGCTGGTGGTTGCCGAGGACGAAGCGACGCTCGAGAAGGCCAAGAAGCTCGTAAAGATTGATTACGAGCCGCTGGAGCCCGTGCGCAACATCGCCGAGGCCAGGGCTGCCGACGCCCCGCGCCTGCACGACAGCTTCTTTGCCTTTGGCAACACGGTGGAGCTCAAGGACAACGTATGCCAGAGCCGTCACGTGACGCGTGGCGACGCCGCCAAGGCGCTGGCGGAGAGCGCATTCACCGTGACGCAGCGCTTTACCACGCCCTTTACCGAGCACGCCTTTTTGGAGCCCGAGTGCGCCGTCGCCTACCCGTACAAGAACGGCGTCAAGGTGCAGTCGACCGATCAGGGTGCCTACGATACGCGCAAAGAGTGTGCCCACATGTTTGGCTGGGACAACGAGCCCGAGCGCGTGGTCGTCGAGACCATGCTCGTGGGCGGCGGCTTTGGCGGCAAGGAGGACGTGTCCATCCAGCACCTGGCCGCGCTCGCTGCCTATAAGTTCCAGCGTCCCGTGAAGTGCAAACTCACGCGCTCCGAGTCGCTCGCGTTCCATCCCAAGCGCCACGCCATGGACGGTACCTTTACACTGGGTTGCGACGCCGAGGGCAACTTTACCGGTCTGGATTGCGAGATCAACTTTGATACCGGCGCCTACGCGTCGCTGTGCGGCCCGGTGCTCGAGCGCGCCTGCACGCATGCCGTCGGCCCCTACAAGTACCAGAACACCGACATTCGCGGTTTTGGCTACTACACCAACAACCCGCCCGCCGGCGCGTACCGCGGCTTTGGCGTTTGCCAGTCCGAGTTTGCGCTCGAGAGCCTGATCGACCTGCTGGCAGAGAAGGTCGGCCTGGATCCATGGGAGATTCGTTACCGTAATGCCATCGAGCCGGGCGAGGTTTTGCCCAACGGCCAAATTGCCGACTGCTCCACGGCGCTTAAGGAGACGCTGCTCGAGGTCAAGGATGCCTACTATGCGCATCCCGGACACGCCGGTATCGCCTGCGCCATGAAGAACGCCGGCGTGGGCGTGGGCCTGCCCGATGCCGGCCGCTGCAAGATTCGCATCGAGGACGGCGTGGCTGTGGTCTATGCCGCCACGTCCGACATCGGCCAGGGCTGCAACACCGTCTTTTTGCAGGACGTTGCCGAGGCCTGCGGTCTGCCGCTGAGCTGCATTGCCAACGGCGAGTGCTCCACCGAGAACGCTCCCGACTCCGGCACCACGTCTGGTTCGCGTCAGACGGTCGTGACCGGCGAGGCCGTGCGCGGCGCCGCCTTCCTGCTGCGCGATGCCATGCTTGACATCGAGGCCGGCAAGTCTGCGCCCGCCGCTCCCGTGAGTGCGCATGGCGACG
This sequence comes from Collinsella sp., assembly GCA_036550475.1. Taxonomy (GTDB): domain Bacteria; phylum Actinomycetota; class Coriobacteriia; order Coriobacteriales; family Coriobacteriaceae; genus Collinsella. The sequence continues at coordinate 11,131 of JAXKGH010000023.1, forward strand.
GCGTCAAGATCGAGTATGACGACGGCCGCGCCTATCAGCTGCGCACGCAGGAGCTCGTCGCCGGCCAGGGTATGCATCCTCAGGATCCCGCGGCCGCCATCAAGGCGCTCGAGGGATGCGAGTTTGGCTACGTGTACTTGGAGCCGACCGACAAGCTGGGTGCGGATGTTCCCAACCCCAAGAGCCACATCTGCTACGGCTTTGCCACGCATGTGGTCATTTTGGACGATGACGGCCGCGTGAGCGAGGTCTATGCTGCGCACGATTCCGGCAAGGTGGTCAACCCCATCTCCATCCAGGGTCAGATCGAAGGCGGCGTGCTCATGGGTATGGGCTATGCGCTTACCGAGGACTGGCTGCTCAAGGACTGCGTGCCCCAGGCAAGGTACGGCACGCTCGGGTTGTTCCGCGCGCCCGAGATTCCGGATATCCACGCCATCTACGTGGAGAAGGACGAACTGCTGCCCGTGGCATACGGCGGCAAGGGCATCGGCGAGATCGCAACGATCCCCACGGCGCCCGCCGTGCAGAACGCCTATCGCGCATTCGACGGCAAGCTGCGTCCGGATCTGCCCATGGTGGATACGCCGTACAGCCGCGCCCGTCACCGTGGGTAGGGCGCAGACGGCATTGCTGATGGGCTGTTCGCGCACAACACCAACTGTATATGCTGCACCTTTGGCCCCGGCTCCATCGCGAGCCGGGGCCTTTTGTTTTCAAGACTTTAGTCCGCTGGCCGCGCAGCGGCCAGCTTTAAACCACCCGCTACGCGGGTGGAGACAAACGGCTTTACAAAGCCACCCCTCCGACCGATATTGACGATTGTTCAGGCCGTCAAGAATTCGAGTCGAAGGGG
>JAXKGH010000199.1:0-28625 GCA_036550475.1 Collinsella sp.
CGGACTTGCTGAGCTTCGCCATATTCTTCTTGAGGGTGATGACCAGATCCTCGGCGTTCATACCTGCTCCAATGCCGTGGTTGCTGGTTTCATTATACCACGGTGACATCACCTATATGTCAATTCTGGTCTAACAGAGCCTTTTATTAAGCCCCAGCATCGCCTCGGCATCGTTGGCTGCAACGTCGAGCGCCAGCTTATCAATGACCACCTGGTCCTTGGTAGACGCATCGACGGAGACAACGCGGAAGTCGCCCTCCTGCATGGCAGGATCGAACGGCCCCACCTTGCCAAAGTCCCACGGCTCCAAAATGCCCATAAGGCGAACGTCCAGGTAGTTTGCCCGCGGATACGCCCAGTCGAGCACCTCGTAGTACACCAAGGTCTCCTTGCTCAGGCCCTTACCCGGGAAGGACGCCATCATGCGCAAATCCGCGAGCGCCATGGGAAAGTAGAAGAGCATCATGTCGTTTTGAATCGCGTCTTCTACATCGTGACCGGCAAAGGCGTCGGGGTACTGGCGCACCAGCTGCAGCGCGTTGGCACGTGCCTGCTGCGGTGAGATATCGCAAGGAATACCCTGCTCGGGTACATACTCCGCACCAACGCCCATGGTCAGACGCTTGCTAAAGGTACCGGGCTTGAGCAGGTCGGCGACGCCGATCTTATTGCCACATGACGGACACTCAAACACGCGCTGAGTGGACTCGCCTTCAAAGGATGCGCCGCAGAAGGGGCACGGGATGCTCACATGCGTGGCTTCCTGGAACTCCTGCGCCGTGCCGCGGTCCTCCCACAGCAGATGATCCAGAACCGACTGATTGCGCCAGTACGCATTGAAGAAATACCAGTCGGGGTCCACCGGGCGCTCGAGCTGCGACACATGGGTGAGCTTAAGCAGCCCATCGACAACCGTCAGCGGCGTATGGCGAATGCCCAGGGCGCTCTTAGGCTCCCCCGCATCGGCCTGCCACGGAACGACCGTGCCGCAATAGGCGCACTCAAAGCTGCGTTTAGCCTGGTGCGAGTACATAGGGCCGCCGCAGTTTTGGCATTTAATGGCAAACATCTCGTCCATGGAAACGTCCTCCTTTGCGCAGGGGCTGTCGACATTAAGTATGTCGAGCAAATCGGCGCGTGCCCATACCCATGTGGCCCAAAATGGAGTACCCGGTCGGACAGAAAGGGCCGCTCGTTAGCCCCAGCAGACCATTGCTGCATTTTCTGAGCATCGGCACACGGTGCGCCCATGCGAGCTACACTATCCCCTTAACCATGATTGTAAGGACGATCGTTATGCTATTTGTAAATCGGCTGGTACATACGCTTGTTCCCGGCAGCGAGGGCGAGCCGGTCGATACAACTTGTCGCACCAACGCGGGTTTTGCCACAAGCCTCATTTGCATTGGCCTCAACATCACCCTGTGCCTAGCCAAGGGCGTCGCGGGCCTGCTCGCTGGCTCCGTCTCGCTTATCGCCGACGCCTTCAACAACCTTTCCGACGCCTCGAGCAACATCGTGAGCCTGCTCGGATTCCGCCTTGCCAGCCGCCCAGCCGACGAGGGGCACCCCTATGGCCACGGCCGCTACGAATACCTCGCTGGTTTGGTTGTCGCCGTCCTCGTTTGCGCCGTCGGCATCAATCTGGCGCTCGAATCCGCCACCAAGATCATCAAGCCCTCCCCCACCGCGTATTCGGCGCTCTCCATGGCAGCCCTTGTCCTGTCCATGCTCGTCAAGTTTTGGATGGCGGCATTCAACCGCACGCTGGGCAACCGCATAGATTCCGAGACGCTTATCGCCACGGCGCAGGATTCCAAAAACGACGTCATTACCTCGGCCTCGGTCCTGGCCGCAGCGCTTATTTCGCAGACGACAGGCTTTGACCTCGACGGCTGGGCGGGCCTGGGCGTGGGCATCTTCATCTGCATCAGCGGCATGAGCCTGGTGCGCGACGCCATCAGCCCGCTGTTGGGGCAAGCGCCCGACCCAAAGCTCGTCCAGGCAATCCGTGACAAGATCATGTCGTATCCGCAGGTCCTAGGCACGCACGACCTGATGGTGCACGACTACGGCCCCGGTCGGCAATTTGCCAGTGCGCACGTGGAAATGCCCGGCGAAGGCGATGCGTTTGAACATCACGAAATCTTGGACACCATCGAGCACGATATCAAACGGCAGATGGGCATCGGTATCACGCTGCACTGCGACCCCATCGCCACCACCGGCGACGACCTGCGCGGCTGGGTCAAGCGCGGTGTCATGCAGATCGACCCCGCGCTCTCCATCCACGACTTGCATGAGCACGACGGGTTCGTTTCGTTTGACCTGGTGCGTCCCGACGGCTTTGACATATCCGACGAGGAGCTGCTGGAGCTCGTCACGCGCATCGTGCACGAGCGCCGGCCCGATGCCTCGTGCGTCGTCACATTTGACTCGGGCTTTAGCTCACCCGAGCGTCCGGCCGAGCAGTTGTAGCCTGCTTAACAGCTAGTTTCCCTGCGCGCCCGAGATGCCGTTTTGCAGGGCGTTCCAGGCATCCGTCGCCAAGCCGCCCAAGTTCTGCGCGGTATCGCCCAGGTTTTGTGCCGTGTCGCCCAGCTCTTGCGCCTTGTCTCCCAACTCCTGCGCCTTGTTGCTCAAGTCCTCCAGCGTATTGGAACTCGAGCTGTCCGCGCCGCCCTGGTCGCCGGACGCGTTGCCCGACGAGCCGTCCTTGTGCGTGAGCTGAATTTCGAGGTTGCCGCTGTCGTTATAGTAGGCAGAAGTAACGACCCAGTTGGCATCGACGACGGGCGTTGAGCCATCATCAGTCAGGACCACGGCATTCGAAAGATCGGCGCCGCGCGACTTGAGAAGCTTCTTGGCGTTGGACCAATACTGCCCCGGGATATCGCTCAGATCGACGGTGCTAGACGAGGCGGACTCGGTTTGCTCGGCAGCGGTATCGGCCGTTGAGCTCCCCCGCTTGTTGAGCATGCCCGACACGATGGCAAACACAACCGACAGCGCAAAGAAAATCGCCAGCACGATGAGGATCTTCTTGATCACGCTCGACGAACGCGACGGCCTCTTCTCCTCGTCTTCGCTATATTGCGGAATCGACTTGGGGTACTCGCGATACGGCTCGCGCGACTCGTAGCGAGGCTGCGCCGTGCGAGGCATATACGTCGTCTGCTGAGGCTGCGGAATGGGATTCTGCGGCAGGTTGTCATAGGGATTCGGCGTCGAGGCAGCATAAGAATCCTGCGGCGTGTAATCAAACGGATCCGGAGCTGCGTTGCCATAGGGGCCTTGCGAAGATGCAGCGTAAGAATCCTGCGCCGTGTCGCCATAGCCCATAACCCGGGTGGGCTCGGCAGAAGGCTGCGTCGCGGCGGGGTCGGCATAACCGGGGTTGGGAACAACGCGGGTCGCATCGGCGCTATCGCCAGCCTGCGCGGAACCGTAGCCGCCCATCACGGTTGTCTTGTCCTGATCCATGCAACGATTCCTTTCCGTCGCGCGTGAGCCTCAAGTTATCCATGCATTCTACCCGCGCAAAAGCCTATGATGGGCAGAGTCCGTCGGTATCTACAAGACATGCGCGGGCCTAAGGATCAAAAAGCCCCGCCGGGCCTTGTGGGCACGGCGGGGCGGACAAGCAGCTATGGACAGCAGACTTAGAACAGGCCGGTGATGTTGCCGTCGTTGTCGACGTCGATGTTCTCGGCCGCGGGCACCTTGGGCAGACCCGGCATGGTCAGAACGCTGCCGGTCAGCGCGACCACAAAGTGGGCACCGGCGGAAACCTTGAGCTCACGCACGGTGATGCGGAAGTTCTCGGGAGCGCCCAGGGCCTTGGCGTTGTCGCTAAAGCTGTACTGCGTCTTGGCGACGCACACCGGCAGGTTGCCAAAGCCGTTCTCGCGCAGCTCGGCGAGCTGGCGCTTGGCGGCCGGCGTAAAGTCAACGCCGTCGGCGCGGTAGACCTTGGTGGCAACGGCCTCGAGGGCATCAGCGACATCAGCGCCGTCCTCATAGGCAAACTTGAGCTCGCTCGGCTGCTCAATCAGACGCATGACCTCATCGGCCAGCTCGAGCGCGCCCTCGCCGCCCTTGGCCCAGACCTCGGAAAGCTTAACGTTGACGCCGAGCTTCTGGCACTCGGACTCGATGAGTGCAAGCTCAGCCTCGGTGTCCGTCGGGAAGCGGTTGATGGCGACCACGCAGGGCAGACCATAAACGTTCTGGATGTTGTCGACATGACGCAGCAAGTTGGGCATGCCAGCCTTGAGTGCCTCGAGGTTCTCCTCGTTGAGGTCGGCCTTGGCGACGCCACCGTTGTACTTAAGCGCACGAGCGGTCGCGACGACCACGACGGCGCTGGGGCGAACGCCCGTCATGCGGCACTTGATGTCGAGGAACTTCTCGGCACCCAGATCGGCGCCAAAGCCGGCCTCGGTAATGGCAACATCGCCAAAGCGCATCGCCATACGCGTGGCCATAATAGAGTTGCAGCCGTGGGCAATGTTGGCGAAGGGACCGCCGTGGACAAACGCGGGCGTGCCCTCGAGCGTTTGCACCAGGTTGGGCTTAAGCGCGTCCTTAAGCAACGCGGCCATGGCACCCTGGGCCTTGAGGTCGCGGGCACGGACGGGCTCGCCGGCAAAGCTATAGCCGACGACAATCTCACCCAAGCGTTCCTTGAGGTCGTTGATGCTCGTAGACAGGCACAGGATTGCCATGACCTCGGAGGCAACGGTGATGTCGAAGCCGTCCTCGCGCGGCACACCTTGGGCCTTACCGCCAATGCCATCGATAACATGGCGCAGCTGACGGTCGTTCATGTCGACGACGCGCTTCCAGGTGATGCGCTTAACGTCAATACCGAGCTGATTGCCCTGCTGGATGTGGTTATCGAGCATGGCGGCCAGCAGGTTGTTGGCAGCACCGATGGCATGGAAGTCGCCGGTAAAGTGCAGGTTGATGTCCTCCATGGGAATGACCTGGGCCCAACCGCCGCCAGCGGCACCGCCCTTGACGCCAAAGACGGGACCGAGCGAAGGCTCACGCAGGGCCACGGCGCTCTTGATACCGCGACGACGCAGGCCATCGGCCAGACCGATGGTCGTGGTGGTCTTGCCCTCGCCCGCGGGCGTTGGGTTGATAGCGGTCACGAGGACGAGCTTGGCCTGGTGATCAGTCGGCTCGTTGAGCAGTGAATAGTCGACCTTAGCCTTGTCGAAGCCGTACGGAATAAGGTGCTTAACGTCGACGCCGGCGTTCTTGGCCACCTCGGTAATAGGCAGTGGCGTGACAGAACGTGCGATTTCGATGTCAGTAGGCATGGGCGGTCCTTTCGTTACCGAATGAGAAAAAGACCAATTCAGCATAGCACGGGCGCGCAATAGTAAAACGCCCATAACCGATGAACGGCGATATGTTTACCCGATGCCCAGCGATAGCCCAACAGCCCGCCAAAACAAAGCGCCCTAAACGGTAGGTTCAATCCCCAGGTGCTCAAAGGTGCGAAGGGTTGCCTGACGGCCCTGCGGCGTACGAATCATCAACCCGCACTGCAGCAAATAGGGCTCATAGACATCCTCGAGCGTGCCCGGGTCCTCGCCCACCGCACTGGCAAGGGTCGTCAGGCCTACAGCACGGCCGGAGAACGTCTTGGCAAGCGTCTCCAAGATACGAATATCCATCCAGTCCAGGCCGAGCTCGTCGATCTCGAAGAACTCGAGTGCCTGACGGCAGATATCGAGCTCAATGGGACCGTTGCCGCGCACCTGCGCATAGTCGCGCACGCGCTTGAGCAGGCGGTTGGCAAGACGTGGCGTGCCGCGCGAACGCGAGCCGATCTCGAGTGCACTGGGATGGTCGATCGTCACGCCCAGGATAGTCGCCGAGCGCGTCACAATCTGCGCGAGCTCCTCGACCGTGTAGTAATCCAGGCGATACGAAATGCCAAAGCGGTCGCGCAACGGGCCGGTCAACATGCCTGAGCGGGTCGTTGCCGCTACCAGCGTAAACTTGGGAATATCCAGGCGAATCGAGCGCGCCGCCGGACCCTTGCCAATCACGATATCGAGGGCAAAGTCCTCCATCGCGGGGTACAGGACCTCCTCGACCGAACGGTTGAGGCGGTGGATCTCGTCGATAAACAGCACATCACCCGGCTGCAAGTTAGTAAGGATGGCCGCCAGGTCGCCCGTGCGCGCGATGGCAGGGCCACTCGTGGTCTTGATCTGAGCGCCCAGCTCGTTGGCGATAACGGTGGCCAGCGTGGTCTTGCCCAGGCCCGGAGGACCCGAGAAGATCACGTGGTCGAGCGTCTCGCCACGGCTCTGCGCCGCTTCGATCAACACGCGCAGGCTCTGCTTGATGTGCTCCTGACCACAGTAATCGTCCAGGCGCTGGGGGCGCAAAGTGCGGTCGACATCGAGGTCCTCGGCCGTCAGCTCCGAGCCCACCATGCGCTCGCCGTGCGCCATGGATGCCGCCGGCGAGTTGCCGGGCGTCGCCCACAGGTCCTGAGAGTCATCGGCTTCCCACATCACGCATCCATTCCGAGTCGCTTAAGCGCCGCGCCGAGCAGATCCTCGACACGCATATTCTGCCCATCATACCCGCTCAGGGCAACATCGGTCTCCTGCGGGCTAAAGCCCATGGAAAGGAGCGCCGCACGGGCATCATCGATCGCCGAGGGAGCGGCAGCGGGCACGGGCATCGCAACCTGTCCGGGAATCACGTCGACCGGCACAAAGCCCTTGTCCTTGGCAAAGGTGCTCTTGAGCTCCAGGATCAGACGCTGAGCTGTCTTTTTGCCCACACCGGGCACCTTGGCCATGCCCTTGTCGTCCTCGGCCATCACCAGCGAATACAATTGCCCCACGGTATAGGTGGAAAGCACGGCGAGCGCCAAGCGCGGGCCAACGCCCGAGACGGACACGAGCCGGTCGAACATCGTGCGCTCATCCTTAGAGGAAAAACCGAAAAGTGTCATGGCGTCCTCGCGCACCTGCATACGCGTGTAGAGGCGGACCTCGCCGCCGGGCGTCGGCAACGTGGCCGCAGTGCTGCCCGAGATGCCGAGCTCAAAGCCAACGCCCGACACATCGACGACAGCAGAGCTCATCGTGGCCTCGACAAGCGTTCCGTGGAGCTGGGAAATCATCAGTATCCGGTTCCTCTCTGTTGATAGAACTCGCCACCGGTGAGGGCGCGGGTGCGGCTGAGGTTTACGTGGCAGATGGCGCAGGCCAGGGCATCGGCGGCATGGTCGGGATGCGGGTCGTGGTCGAGCTGTGTGAGCGTGCGTACCATGTAGGCGACCTGCCGCTTGTCCGCGGCGCCGGTGCCCACCACAGCCTGTTTGATCTGCATGGGCGTGTACTCGCCAATCTCGAGCGCGCACTCCGAAAGCGCCACAAGCGCAGCACCGCGGGCATGCGCCGTGGGGATGGCCGAACGAACGTTGGCGCCAAAGTAGATGCTCTCGACAGCAGCCGTGTCGGGTCGATAACGCTCGACGACATCCTTAAGGTCATGGGCGATATGCGACAGGCGCACCGCGAGCGGACTTCCGGCACTGGTCTCGATGCAGCCATAGGCACGGCAGCGAACCTCGCCACGCCGCTCCTCGATAATCCCCCAACCCGTATGAGCCAAACCGGGGTCAATGCCCAAGATAACCAAGCCAACCTCCCCTCGCCACAAGCGCAGCGCAAGACAAGGCCCCGCGCATCATTCACGAACGTCTGTTCTAGAATAACACAATGGGGCCAAGATGCTTAGTTGAAGTATCGGGGTTGAGAGCGAATCCTATCCCATAATTAGTTCTGCGAGAAAAAGGGGAACTGCCTTGGATCCACCGGCGGGTGCGGCATCGGTCCGCCCTGGGGCCCACCTTGCGGGCCGCCCTGACCGCCCATCATCTTATCGATGGCGTCCTGAACCTCGCCCTCGAACTTTTTCATTCCCTCGTGCAAACGACGCTGACCGTCCTCGGAGCGCAGCTCCTCCATTTGCTCGGGCGAAATACCCAGTAGCTCGCCCAGCACGCCCATCATCTCGTTTCGCACGCGCTCGCTCGTATCCTCGTCAGCAAAACGGCGCACCTCGGCGCGCGCCAGCGAATCGACCGTCATACGCTCCTTGCCGTTAAGCCCCAGGTCGGACCACGCGAGCATATACGGCCAGGCACGCTCGGCAAACGAACGGGCCGAGACGATCGGCGCCATCGGCAACATGCGGCGGGCAGCCTCACCCTGTCGAACGAGCATCAGCAGCAGCGAGCAAGCCTCAGGCTTGCCAGCGGCCATCGGGATGTCGTCGAAAGCTCGATTGCGGTCCACGTGCGCCTCGAGCGCGCCATCGACCTCACCCGGCTCAAGCCCGCCGAGCAGCTGTGCCGCGCGGTCGAGCATATCGACCGGACCGTCGATCGTCGAGAGCGCTTGCGCCAGCACGCGCTCCATGCAATCCTCCACCGCGTTGAGCGTCACGAGCTCTTGGGGCACCACGGCAGACGTGCGGTTGCGCACACGTGCCACAAACTCAAGCGTCGACAGGTACACATCGCCAAAGGGCGCAAAGTCGCCCTGGTAGCCGCCGCAAAGCGCCGGCGCCGCCAGCGCATACTCGGTTTTGGACAGCGGGCTCAGCGCCATCGCACCCAGCTCGAGCGCCGTGTCCTCCAGCATGAGGCCCAGCGTGCGCGAGCGCAGACGCTCGGCATCGCCCGCCGACACGTCGCGATCGAGCACACGCGCCGCATCCGGTGCATCGCGCTCGACGGTGCGAATGTGCAAACGCTCGGCGATGGCACGGACGGCGGCACAGCGGGCAGCCTCGGCCTCCTCCTGCGCCGGCGTAAAGATACGGTTGCGCCCCAGCACCAGGCCAATTACGTTACGCGAACCCAGAGCGTCAACGGCCAGCGCCGCCAGCAGGGATGACGGCAGGTCACCCTCGAGTGCCACCACAGCACGCGACGCACCGTGGGCCCGAGCGTTGTCGCGCACGGCGAGCACCAGCGCCTGCCACAACCACTCCTCGGAACGGAACTCGGGCAGTTCGTGATCTTCCAGGGCATCGAGCATCACGCCGCGCTGAATCTCCTGAACCAGCAGGCTCTCCTCAAAACACGGCGCCTGGGCCACCACGCGACCGCAGTCGTCGAGCACAAACGAACCGCCGGTATACACCGACTCGTCATAGGCACCGACCGGCGCCATGCAGGCAAACCACACGCTGCGCTTGGATGCGATCTTGCGGTAGGCGCCGCTGCGAACGGCGGCAATGGCGGCAGTCTCGCGGTCGGTCATGTCAAACGCGTTGAATTGGAAATACGCGATGAGGTCGACGCCGGTCGGCAACATCTCGAGCTCGCGGTCCAAGTCAAAAATCACGGCGATGCGCACGCCGTCCACGTCGAACACCGGCGGCGCCCAACGCGTGTCGTTGTTCTCGCCACGCTGCAAGGCAATGCTCGAACGCGCCGGCACCACATGACCGTCCTTGAGCATCATGTAGTCGAGCAGCGGCTGGCCTTCAAACGAAACCGCCGCGGGCACGATGCAGATCATGTCAAGCTCCTGGATACGCTCGGCGACACCAGTCAAGCCGGCAAGCATGTCGTGCTCAAAGTCGGCAGCGCCCACCAGGCCACCGGGCATGGCGCCCATAAAGAGCGGAGCTGGAACGCACAGCACGCGCGCTCCGCGCTCGTGGGCCAGACGAGCCTGGTCCTCGATGCGGCCGCAAATGCCCTCAATATCACCCAGGCGCATATCGATCTGTGCAAGCGCGAGCTTCATGGCCCAGCCCTTTCCGTCGTAAACCATCGAAATCGTAGTAAAAGCGCCGGCCGCATAATGCAGTCGGCGCTTGCATGTGCATATGCTAGCTATGATACCCCGAGCGGGGACGCGCTCCTAGAATGTCGCGGACCACAGCCCGTGCAGGTTGCAGTAGGCATAGACGGTACCGGTCTTGGAGCCGCCCGCGAAAAACGTCGCGGGCTTCATGCCGGGCTGGAGGTAATGGACCTCCAGACGGCCCTCGGCCTCAAGGGCGATCCACTCAATGTAGTGCTCGGGCAGGCTGGGGTGCTCGACCGAGCCAACGCGTGCGCGAATCACGTGACCGTCGCGCTCGGTCTCGACGACGGGCACGTGCTTCTCGTGCGCCGCGTCCTCAGTATTTGCGGTCAGCTCCGTGCAACCGGCAGGGGTCGCAACGCCGTCGCCAAGGGCAGCGATGAGCTTACCGTCGGGGTCCTTAAAGAATTTCGCCATGATGTTCTCCTTTGCTGATGTGCCAATGTTCTTGATGGTTCTTATGCCCAAAGGCAGACAAACCATCCACGGCATTGCAAATGAACACATAACGGATCAGGCAAGCGGTCGGGCCAAAATGCGTCGACCGTCCTGCCCACTCCAGCAGTCCCACCCCGCGCGCGGCTAGCGCCCGTCGCCGCCCAGCAGCGCCAGAACATCTTCGCGGGTAAACAACGCCGACGAGATGCCGTCGCCGCCGAGCACGCTGTTGACCAGGTCGCGCTTGGACTCCTGCATCTGCATAATGCGCTCCTCGATCGTGTCCTTGGCGATGAGCTTGTACACGGTCACGGTATGCTGCTGACCAATACGATGCGCGCGGTCGGTCGCCTGGTCCTGCGCGGCCACGTTCCACCACGGGTCGTAGTGAATGACCACATCGGCAGCCGTCAGGTTAAGGCCCACGCCGCCCGCCTTAAGCGAAATCAAAAAGACCGGAACCTCGCCCGCTTGGAACTGCGCGACCATCTTGGCGCGGCTCTCCTTAGACGAAGCGCCCGTGAGCTTAAGGAAGACGATGTCCTCCTTGGCCAAGCGCTTACCGATGATATCGAGCATACCCGTAAACTGGCTGAACAACAGGATGCGATGTCCGCCGTCGTGGGCGCCGTGCACGAGCTCCATGCACGTATCGAGTTTGGCGCTCCCCGCCTTGTAATCCTCGTAGTGTAGACGCGGGTCGCAGCAGATCTGGCGCAGCTTGGTGAGCTCGGCGAGCACCTTGAGCTTGTCTTTCTTAAACTCGGATGACTCGCGGTGCTGCACCTGTTGGGCGATACGGTCCTGGTTGGCCAGGTAGAGCTTGCGCTGCTCGCCGGTGAGCTGCGCCATGACCGTATCCTCGATCTTCTCGGGCAGGTCGGCCACCACGTCTTCCTTGACACGGCGCAGCACAAACGGCGACACGAGCGCTTGCAGGCGAGCGGCACTGTCGCCCTCGGCATGCTCGACCGGGCTTTCGAAGCGCTTTGCAAACGATTCACGCGTGCCGAGCAGGCCCGGCATTAAAAAGTCGAAGATGCTCCAGAGCTCGGATAGGCGGTTTTCGATGGGCGTGCCCGTCAGGGCAAAGCGCACGCCGGCCGGCAGGCGCTTGGCAGCACGGGCCACCTGGGTGAGCGGGTTTTTAATGTACTGGGCCTCGTCGAGTACCACGCGGGCAAAGTCCTGCTCGGCGTACTCGTCGATATCGCGCCGCATAAGGTCATACGACGTCACGACCACGTTATGCTCGGCCACGCCGGCAATCTGTACGCGACGCTGCGCCTTGGCGCCCACGATGGCGCACACATCGAGCGAGGGCGCAAAGCGCTCCAGCTCGGCAGTCCAGTTGTACACGAGCGACGCGGGGCATACCACGAGCGTGGGCTTGGTATCCCCCGCCTCCACGCGCGCCAGAATGTGCGCGATCATCTGCAGCGTTTTGCCCAGGCCCATATCGTCGGCCAAGATGCCGCCTAGGCCCAGGTGCTCAAGCGAGCCGAGCCACTGGTAGCCGTCGACCTGGTAGCCACGCAGTGTGGCCTTGAGCGAGGCGGGCACCGTAAAGTCCATCTTGCCGAGCGTGTCCAGGCGCTCGACGGTACGGAGGAACGCAGCGTCGCGATCGGCCTCAAGCGCTGGCGTGCGCGCGAGCATGCTATCGACAAACAGGGTGCTCGACGCGGGAAGCGACATGCCGTCGAGCAGGTCGACGGCATCGACGCCCAGGTCCTCGGCAAGTCCAAACGCGGCGCGCGCTCCCTCGTCCAGGCGAACGATGTCGCCGGACGTAAGGCGCGCGAACGTCTGGTGGCGCTTATACGAATCGAGATAGATGGCAAGGTCGGCCGCCGAAAGCCCGCTCGCACCCAGCTCGACGTCGAGCAAGTTGCTCTTGACGGTGGCGCGCACCGAGAGCTTAGGCGCAGGGCGCACCGAGATCTGGCGCAGGCGGTCGCTGAGCATGACCTCGCCCAGCTCGGACAGAGCAGACAGGCCCTCGGTCAACAAGTGGAACAGGCTCTCGTCATCGCGCTCCTCAAATGCCAGGCCGCCCTCGTAAAAGTCGAAATACAGGGCAGCCGTGTCCATAACGCGAAACTCCGCCACCGTATCGCGGGGCGGAACGCCGGGGCGTTGCTCTTCGAAAGGACTGCCCGGAGCACCAAGACTAAAGAGATCTGCCGACCAATCGCCGTAGGCCACCGTAATCTTGCAGGTCACAAGACCATCGTCGACGCCAATCGCCATGGCAAAACTCGGCTCGGGCGCCACGGCGTCAAGTACGGCGGGAGCGGTCAGGTCGGTGTAGTCGCGCAAGATGGGCAGCGCCATGCGGCAGAACTCACCCACCTGGTCGGCAGCGATATGGACCGGCGTGCGGCAGGGCAACAAGTGCGATAGGAACGGCGCCGTATGTTGGGCAAACGCCGCGTCGGTACGGCGCGCGCGGCGCGTATCGACCAGATAGGCTGCGTCACCTGCGACAAAGCAGTACGTATCGGCCGGCAGGCGCAAGTCGTAGCTGCCTCCCGCCGCCGGTGCAATCTTGGCGGCAAGGAGCGGCGGGCGCTTAGCCGGGACTTCGCCCTCCCCCTGCGGCGACGGCTCGACCGCCACCTCGTAGGAGCGATGCGTCGTCGTCCCCCGCGACCAAGCAGGCTCAAAGGACATGGTCCTGCCGCGCAGCAGGTCCAGCACGGACACGATGGAATACTCGGATACCGGCAACTGACGCTCGGCAACAAAGCCGCTGCGAGCAAAGTCATACGATGCCGAGCGCGAACTCGTAATATCGCTCAGGTAGGCGACCGTCATTGCGACAAAGTCGAGCAGCTTCGTCGATACGTCGTCGAATGCCTCGGGCACATGGACAAACGTAAGCTTCTTGCCATAGGAGAACGTACCGCCGCGCACATAGGCATCGGCCATGCCGTCGATATCCTTAACCACGTAGGACACCGAACCGCAGCGAATGCGAAACTCGAGCGCCCAGTTAAAGCGATCGGCAAACAGCGGATTGTAGTACGGCACCAGCGAGGGCTCCAGCACTGCCTTGGGAGCATCGGGGTCAATGGTGCTGACGAACTTGCGACGCATGGCCGCGAGCTCGTCCATGCGCGCGTCCGAAAGATCGGAAAGCGCCGCCACAAGGCTCGGGCTCGTGGGGACGGGCGCAGGGAAGGGAAAGTTGGGGTTGACCGAAGATGCGCTAGGCGCGGGGCGTGCGGACTGTTTGGATTGTGCGGGCGGTGCCGTAAACGTGCGGACCGGCGTACGCAGGCCCTCGACAGGCTCGGCGCCACTGGCATCCAGATACGCCAACGCCGTGGCGATGGCGTGCTTGCACATGCCGGAATAGCGGAAGGCAGCGGGGCAATCGCAGTCGTAGTCAATAACCTCGTGCTCGTCCATATCGAGCGCCACGTGCGTCTTGTACAGGTCGCCGCGCGAGCCACGCACCGTGCCCTCGATGTTCACGTTTTTGGAGAAGCGCGAGCCGGAGTCCTCAAACGACAGCACGGCACCGTTGAGCATGAGCGAGCGCCCCTTCATAAAGGTGCTGCTAAGCGCCGCCTCCTTACGAAGCGCCTGCACAAACGTCCCCTGCGCCATCACTTCCTCCAATCTCACCCGGGGTAGCTAATTTGGGACGGGGCTATTTTAGCTACCCCCATATGTCGGTTGAGATGCATTCCGACCCCGACTCATTCGCCGTCAGTCAAAGGGTAGCTAAAATAGCCCCGTCCCAAATTAGCTACCCCGCCAACGCCGTCCTTAAATTACCGTCACTCTGCCTTGGTTACCCACAATCGCCTTTGCCTCTGCCAGCAGCGGAATCGAGCGTGCGTTGACCTTGGCCGGCACCTCGGCACGCAGTACGCGCCCGTCCACCTGCTCGATAAAGATCTCCACGCGGTCGCCGCCCGGGTTTGCGGTAAGCACCGTGGCAAGACGCGCCATATTGCCCTGGCTAAAGCGGCTGTTGGGCACCATGACCTCAAACACCTTGGGCTTGTTGTTCTCCTCGTTAAGCTCAAGCGGCACGATCTCCTGCGCGATGATCTGGTCGCCGCGGTCCGAACGCTCGAGCTTGCCCTTAATGCGAACAAACGCATCAGACAGCTGCGCACCGGTCTCGGGATCGACCTCGCCGTACAGGTATCCCTCGGCCTCTTTGTAGGTCTTGGGGAACACCACGACTGTGGCCTCGCCTTCCATGTCCTCGAGCTGCACGATGCCCATGGGGTCGCCGTTTTTGGTCACGCGCTTGGACACGCTCGAGACCATGCCGGCCCACCACAGCGCCTTGCCCTCGGGAATCTCCTGGTTGATGGTACCGCCCGTAGGATTCTGAACTTCGTAGCCAGTGTCGATCTGCGAGAACGAGAAGTCGCGTGCCTTGGCTAGCGCATACTCAAACGGGCGCAGCGGGTGGTCCGAGACATAGATGCCCAGAACCTCCTTCTCCTGGCTCAGCTTAAGGTGGCGGTCCCACTCCTGGCCGTCCGGATCGGGCACGCTCACCTCAAAGCCCGAGCCCTCAACGTCGCCAAACATGTCGAAGAACGACGTCTGGCCGCTCGCGCGGTCCTTCTGGCGCTTTACCGCGGCATCGATGATGTTCTCAGGGTTGTTCTTATCCACAAAGTGCATCATCTGGCGACGCGGATACCCCGTGGAGTCGAAGGCGCCTGCCTTGATGAGCGATTCGATCACACGGCGGTTGGCCTGGCTCGAGTCCACGCGCTCGACAAAGTCGTGCAGCGTCTTAAACGGACCGCCCGCCTCGCGCTCGGCGATAATCGCCTGCGCCACGCCGGTGCCCACGCCGCGGATGCCAGCCAAACCAAAGCGCACGCCTTCCTTGGTAGCCGTGAACTCGGTACCGGACTCGTTGACATCTGGCGAAAGCACGGGGATGCCGTCGTGACGGCACGCCGAGACGTAATGCACGATCTTGTCGGTCTTGCCCGTATAGGACGTCAGAACGGCCGCCATGTACTCGTGCGGATAATGCGCCTTGAGCCACGCCGTCTGCATAACCAGGATGGCGTAGCCGGCGGAGTGCGACTTGTTAAAGGCGTAGGACGCGAACTCGAGAACATCGTCCCAAATCTTCTGGGCGACCTCGCGCGTGTAGTTGTTCTTGATAGCGCCGTTCATCCAGTGGTCGTAGGTGGTCTCGTCCGAGCCATCCTCCCAGTGGAGCACCGTTGACGTGAGCAGTTTGATCTTCTTTTTAGCCACGGGCTTACGGATACGCGAGTCCGATTCGCCCTTGGAGAAGCCGCACATCTCGACGGAGATGAGCATAACCTGCTCCTGGTAGACCATGGTGCCGTAGGTTTCGCCCAGGATGTCGTCCAGGCGGTCGTCGTAGGAGACCGCCGGCTCCTTACCATTCATACGGTTGATGTAGGACGAGACCATGCCGGCGCCCAACGGGCCCGGGCGGTACAGGGCGATCAATGCCACGACGTGCTTGTACTCGGTGGGCTTCATGTTCTTGATCGTGGCCGTCATGCCGGCGGACTCGACCTGGAAGACGCCGGCGGTGTGACCGGAGCCCATGAGCTTAAAGATCTCGGGGTCGTCAAAGGGAATCTCTTCCTCTTTGATGTCGATGCCGAAGTTCTTTTTGATGTTTGCCTTAGCCTTGGAGATAACCGTCAGCGTGCGCAGGCCCAAGAAGTCCATCTTGAGCAGGCCCATGTCGGCAACGGTATGGCCCTCGTACTGGGTAATCTCGACGCCGCCCTTGGTGTCGAGCTTGGTGGGCACGTGCTCGTTGACGGGGTCGCGGCAGATCAGAACGGCGCACGCGTGCACGCCCTCGCCACGGGTGAGGCCCTCAATCGAGAGCGCCGTGTCGATGATGCGGCGGGCGTCGTCGTCCTTTTTATAGGCCTCGGCAAAGTCGGGGTTAAACAGATCCTCTTTGCCGGGTTGTTTTTCGAGTACTTGCTTGAGCTTGACCTTGGGGTCGCTCGAGACCATCTTGGACAGGCGCTGGCCCATGTAGACCGGGTAGTCCAGAACGCGCGCGGCATCGTTGATGGCCTGCTTGGCCTTGATGGTCGAGTAGGTGATAACGTGGGTGACCTTCTCGGGGCCGTAGAGCTGGCGAACGTGTTCCACGACCTCGAGGCGCCGCTCATCGTCGAAGTCCATATCGATATCGGGCATCTCGGTACGCTGCGGGGACAGGAACCTCTCGAACATCAGGCCGTTCTCGAGCGGGTCGAACGCGGTGATGTTCATGGCGTAGGCGACGATAGCGCCGGCGGCCGAGCCACGGCCGGGGCCGACGCCGATGCCGTTGTCTTTGGCCCATTGCACGTACTCGGCAACGATGAGGAAGTAGGCGGCAAAGCCCTTGTCGCAGATGACCTTGTATTCGTACTCAAAGCGCTCTTTGATGTTGACGCCGCCGATCTCGCGCGTGGCCCAGTCGTCACCGTAGTGCTGGCGCAGGCCCTTCTCGCACTCGCGGCGGAACTGGCTCTCGTGCGTCTCGCCGGGATCGAGCAACGGGAAGCGCGGCAAGATGATGGAGTCCCAGTCCAGCTCAACGTAGCACTTGTCGGCAATCTCGAGCGTGTTGTCGCAGGCCTCGGGGCAATACGGGAACATCGCCCGCATCTCCTCCTCGGTCTTCATGTAAAACTCCGAGCCGGTCATGCGCATGCGGTTGGGGTCGTCGACCTTGGCGTTCATGCCGATGCACATGATGACGTCCTGTACGGGCGCGTCCTCGCGGCGCAGGTAGTGGAAGTCGTTGGTGGCGATGACCTTGACACCCACCTGTTTGGCAATGTCGATGAGCGTGCGGTCCATCTGCTCGTCGGTCAGGCCGTTGTCGGTGGTAATGCCGTGTTCCTGGATCTCGATGTAAAAGTCGCCAGGGTCGAAGGTGTCGCGGAAGGTCTCAGCCCACTTGATGGCGCCCTCCATGTCACCGCGGTCGATGTATTTGGGGATGATGCCCGCGATGCAGGCGCTCGTGCAGATCATGCCCTTGGCATGGCGGCGCAGGTTGTCGAGCGTCACACGGGGCTTGTAGTAAAAGCCCTGCACGGCGGCCTCGGAGACCGTCTGCATCAGGTTGACGTAGCCTTCCTGGTCTTTGGCCAGGAGGATCATATGATAGAGCTCGGGCTTGTGGTCGCGGGCAAGGGTCTCGTCCGGCGTAAAGTAGACCTCGCAGCCGAAGATGGGCTTGATGACCAGGGGCGGCTTGAGCTCGTCGATGTTGCCCTTCTCGTCCCACATGGCCATGTCCTTCACATACTGGGCATGCTCGCGTGGGTTTTCCTCGGGATCGGGCTCCACCAGCTCGTCGCGGCGGTCCTTTTCCAAGAAGGCCTTGTCGTGGCTCCAGGTTTTGTACTCGGGCGTGTTGTGATTGACGGCGTCGCAGGCCAGCGCCAGGTCGGGCACGCCATACATGTAGCCGTGGTCGGTAATGGCGACGGCGGGCATGCCCAGCTCTACGGCACGGTTGACCATATCCTGGATACGGGTTGCGCCGTCGAGCATGGAGAAGACAGTGTGATTGTGCAGATGGACGAATGCCATGTGATGAGCTCCGATGCGGGTTCGTGTTCTGACTGAACGATTTTACCCCACGGCACGGACAGCACCCGAACCTAGCCCAAACCCACACGGCTCCTCTTGAGTTGCGGTGAAATAGTTCCTGTTTAGCGGTCTATGGAGCCCAAACAGGAACTATTCCACCGCAAGTTATTGGGGAATGGAGTGCGGGCAGCCCCGGTCGGGCTAAAGCTTGTAGGTGACTACTTGGGGCTCGGCGGGTTCGACGAAGATGGCTGGATTCGCCTGCTCCACGCGGACGAACTTGACGGTCACGGTCTCAAAGCCCGCCTTGTGCAACGCATCGGCGTAGACGCGCGCCTGCAGGGCGTGCTTCTCGAGCAGCTGGTCCGGCGTCTCATCCGGCGTGCCACCCGTCTTGTAATCGATGACCAGTGCGCGCGACGGATCGGCCGGGTCGGTGGCCAGTGCATCGATGGCGCCCTCGGCATAGGCGCCGTAGCGGGCGATATCCTCGTCCTCGCAGCCCAGCGAGAAGAACGGCACCTCGGCACGGATGCACGGCCACGCGAGCAGCTCGGCACGAACCGACGACTTGAGCCAGCGATCCAGAGCGACATCGAAGCGCTCGCGCTGTTCCGGCGTCAGGCGCCACAAGCGAGCCAGGGCGTCGGCACGCTCAGCGGGCAGCGCATCGGCACCCATCTCGATGAGCCACTGGCAGGCAGCGTGGAAGGCCGAGCCCAGCGCCATGGGATTGCCGGCGGGCTCGACAGCAGCCACGTCCGCATCCGTCATCTCCGAGCCATCCGACTCCGCATCATCGCCAGCCTCGTCCATGGGCACGCGCGTCTCGGCGGCGCGGTCCTCGGCCTCGGCATGCAGTGCCGCGGCGATTGACGAGTAGCTATACGAGTCACGCACCGGAAACGGACAGATGCCCATGCGCACGCCCACTGCCTGGGGATACACAAGCTCAAACGAATCGGGCTTGGGGTCGGCAGGACCGGACACAGTTGAGTGCGCAGCATTATCAGCGACATCGACATCGCCGCGAACGAGCCTGCCCTCGGCATCCAGCGAAGCGTTAGCCTCAAACGCCTGCTCACCAAACGTAAAGTCCGCCAGCGAGATGAGCTCGTAGTCGCCCGGCTGGGAGTTGTCGAACACCAAACGGTCGCTATTGAGCTGTGGCATGTCCAGGCTGTCGGTCGGCAGGATGCGGCGCAGCACGTCGTAGGTCAGATCGGTCTCGACGTCGAAGGTCGGCGCCGTCACCTTGCCGCGGCTCACGCCGGCATCCATCGCCAAGATCACTAGCTCGCCCGCACGCGTCATGGCAACGTAGAGCAAGCGGGCCCGCTCCTCGAGCGAAAGCTGTAGGTCGTCGTTACGTAGGCGGGCAAATGCCTCGGCGGGAGAGCCCGCCGCGCAGACGTCCTCCATGAGCTCCGGCGGCAACCACAGCGACGTGCCCTTACCCTTAAACGCATGCTCAAACTGCTTTTTGACGTCGTCGCCCTTCACAAAGGTGCCGTCGGCAAGCTTAACGCCGTCGAAGCGTGCCGGCAGCGCCACGACCTGCGCTCCGCCCTCGACACGTCCCATCTGAGCCGCACCGGACGATTTGCGCACGCCAAAGCACTCCGCAACCGCCACGACCGGATATTCCAGGCCCTTGGAGGCGTGCACCGTCATGATGCGCACCGCGCCGTCGCCCTCCTCGTTGAGGGCGCCCGGGGCTTCCTTGCCCGCCAAGAAGCGGTCGAAGGCCAGCGCGATGGAACGCGGCGAGTTGCCGAACTCGGCCTCCGCCTCGGCCACGGCGTCGAGCGCCTTGAGCACGTTGGCGGCAATGGCCTTGCCCTCGGGACCACGCTGCGCCAGGCGCACGAACCAGCCGGAGGCATTGACCGCGTCGTGCGCGATGGCGGCGAACGAATCACGCCCCACGCGACGCAGTGCGTAGCGCAGCACCTCGCGGGCGCGCGTCACCAGCGGCAAGTCATGCAAACCCGGCACGTCGAAATCACTCATGATGCCCGCGTCGATATTCCGGCGCGAGGTCTCCCCCGTCTCGCTATCGAGCCTGGTCGCCAGCGCCAGGAACTCCTGGGCGCCGAGCGCAAACATCGGCGAGGCGAGCAGCGGCATAAGGCCCTGCGCCGTATCGGCCGGATTGGCGAGCGCACAAACCAGGGCGCGCACCGTCTGCACCTCGGCTGCTTGGGCAAAGACCGAGCCGCCCGCGATGACGCAGTCGAGCCCCTGGTCGCGGAAAGCCTGGGCGTAGACGTCTGCGTTGGTCATGCGGCCCAGCAGCAACACCATGCCGCCCTGGGGCTGGCCGACATCGGCAAGCGCGCGGAATCGCTCGGCGATTGCACGGGCCTTGGCCTGCGTGCGCTCCTGTGTACTGCCGCCGGCAACAAAGAGGGCCTGGCGACGCGAGGCGTCTGCCACCAGCGTGTCTTTGCGACCGTCGCTCGCCTCAAGATCCAAAAAGCCCTGCATCAGGCCGCCGTCATCGCCATCGAAGACGCGTGCCACGTAACGCAGCACCTCGTCATGGCTGCGGAAGTTGCGCACGAGTTTGACGAGCTGGCCAGCAGGGGCGTCGGCCACGGCGGTCGCCTCGGGCGCGGCAGACGAGCCCACCTTGCGCTCCTGGCGACGGAACACCTCGACCTCGGCGCCGCGGAAGCGATAGATGGACTGCTGTGCATCGCCCACGGTGCACAGCGCGCGCTCCCCCGCACCCGTCAGGTAGCGGATCAGATCGACCTGCATCTGGTCGGTATCCTGAAACTCATCGATCATGACCATCTTAAAGCGGCCCTCGTACGCAGCACGGATGGCAGGGTAATCGCGCAGGGCCTCGTAGGCCATACGCAGCAGGTCGTTATTATCGAGGGCGGACTGGGCAGCCTTCAGCGCGCGATACTCGGCCTCTACAGAGCGGGCCAAGCCCACCAGTGCATCGAGCGCCGGACCACCGCAGGCAAGCACGATATTGATAAACGCATCGGCGGCCTCGGCCTTGAGCAGCTCAACCTGCTCCTTGGGGAACGCCTTGCTTGCCCGCGGCATGGCGCACGACATCATGAGTCGCGCCGCATCGGCCATGGTCTTGCCGCTCGCCTCGAACGCGTCGATGGCATCAAGTGCCATCTGCGCCTTCTCGGTCGTGGCCTTGCTTGCGCCCAACGCCGCGCGATAGGCATCGGCGAGTGCCGAGGTATCGGCCTGGCCGCGCGCCACACGCACGTCGTCCATGCCGCCCGGCAGCTGGCTCGACAGCTCCAGCAGGTCGCGCACCAGGCCCTTGATGGTCGTGCCGGCGCCAAAGGGGCCGCCCTCGCCCGCCATGGGATACCAGGCGTAGAGGGCCTTGAGCGATGCCGCGAGCTCGGGGGCGGCATCGGGTGCCGTCGCGCGGGCCAGCACATGCTCAACAGCCTGGTCCATAAGCTCGTCGGTATCGGTGAGCACCGTGAACTCGGGATCGATGCCCAGTTCCAACGCGTGTGCGCGCAGGATACGCGAGCACATGCCGTGAATGGTCGAGATCCACGCATCGTCGACGGTCAGGGCTTCCTCGTCCATGCCCTCGTCGATAAGCGCACGGCGCACGCGGTCGCGAATCTCGGCCGCGGCATCCTTGGTAAAGGTGATGGCGAGCACCTGGTCCAGATGCTCGACGAACGGACCGGATTCGGGCGAGAGCGCGTAGACGATGCGGCGCGTGAGGGTAAAGGTCTTGCCCGAACCGGCGCCCGCCGAGACAAACAGCGGACGGTCGAGCGTTTTGACGATCTGCAGCTGTTGCGGCATCAAAGTCGAAAGATCCATGGTCTACACGTCCCTCCTTACAAACGTTCCTTCGTGGTTATACGAGCAGTGGGCATGCGCGGCCTGCGTCGACGCCGGGTCGACAGCAGCGACGTTGCCCGCCTCGAGCTCGCGCAGGCGCTCGGCGATGCCGGTCTCCACGCGGTCGAGCAGGGCGTCGAAGTCCATGCTGCCACCCTCGCCGGGGAAACCTTTCTTAAGGCCCGGGATGCGACCGTCGCCGCGCTCTTCCTCGAGCAGCTCGGCGCTCGCCGCGCCGCGCAGCGCCGGTTTGCCGCCCTTGGTCGAAAAATAGAGCGCCGCGCGGGTATCCAAATCCAGCGCCCGGCGCATGGCCTGCGCATAGATAAGCGTCTGGGTATGGGGCGGCAGCCAGCGCGGATCGTCGATGGGCGCCGTGCCCGATTCCTCGTCGCGCACCGTGGGGTCGGCGAGTTTAAACTCCTCAACGCCCGTGCGGTGCTTATAGTCGATCACCACGGCGCGGTTCTCGGCATCCACGTCCACACGGTCGATGCGCCCGCCGAGCGGCCAGCCGGCATACTCAACGTTAAGATCGTTAAAGGCAAACTCCAGGTAGCGCGGAGCAAAAGGCGTCAGCGCCTCGGCTTCATAGGCAAGCACACCCTCCAGCTGCGGCAAGATCTCGGCCACCTGACGCTCCTCCACCGGGGAGAGCGGCACCAGAGGGCCCTCGGTACCGCGCTTGCCGGCGTGCTCGGTCAGGGTCTCGGCAAAGACTTTGCGCAGCAGGTCCTGCGCGCGCGGCAGATTCATGGGCGTCACGCGCTCCATGCCCTCTTGGGGCAGACGGGCATGCAGATGTTCCAGCACGTCGTGGACGAAGTTGCCCTTTTCCATGTTGCCAAAGCCCGCGTCGATGGACTGGGGCTTCACGCGATACGACACGAACCAGCACAGCGGACAGGTGGAATAGGCCTCGATCTGCGAGGCGGACGTCAGGCGCGGTACCAGCGGCGCATCCTCGCCCTCGCCATCGCGACGGCGCAGGACCAGATACGGAATGGCTTCATCGCTCAGATGCTGAGGAGCTTCGCAGGTCACGCGCTCGCGCCTAAGACCTTCGCCTGCCGCGGAATCAAAGTCGGCGATGATATCGCCCTCGCCCACGCGCGTGGGCTTGGCAGCGCCAGCGGCCTCGGCATGTGCCCGCAACTCGGTCCACACGGCCGCCGGATAGCACTCGCGTGCCTGACGATCGTGGGTCACACGGGCGAGCGCGACCGGGCCGCTCGCCGCCTGCATTGCACGGCCAAAGCGCACGCGCAGCAGGGCGGCGGGCTCCAAAGACACGCCGTCGCGGCGCAGCTCGGCCGTCAACGTGGCAAGTGGGCCCTCTTCGTGCGAAAGCGGGTAGCTGTCCAGGTCGACATCGGCAAACAGCACAGCATCGTAGCAGCCAGGACGCAGAACCGACGCATCGGCAAGCGACGCAAAGCGCACCTGGGCGCGCGGCGCGCGGTCGACCTCGTAGGTCTCGTAATCGTATGCGGTGCTACGCGTGTCCACCTTGGTGCGGACACCGTCGAGAACCGGTACGGTCGCGGCCTGCGACACGTCGAGCGCGCGAGCATCGTTCATAAGGATGTCGATGGCATGGCGCAGCAAAGCCGTCTCTGCCTGGCGACGGGCCTGGCCGTCAAGGCCGCCTAGAGCGCGATCGGGCAGCGCCTCGGCAACGGCGAGCATGGCCTTGAGCGCCGTCACGGGTTTGTCGCGCCACAGCGCTTGGAACACGTCCGAGACCACGCACGGCACATTCTTAAACCAGTTTTCGTCGCTCGCCGCCTTGCGCGTGCCCCTGACCTGGCCTTGCACGCTCTGCAGCAGGCTCTTGACGGCCGTGGTGGTCTTGCCGCGCGACAGGCGCATGTTCTTGTCGAAGGTGCGCGCGCTCGCGGCGTCGGCACCCGAAAGCGGGCTATAAATCCAGTCGGTAAGCTCCGGAGCGGGCCACCACTCGGTCTTGGAGGCGGTGCCCTCATCGGCGGCCTTCATGCGCTCGATCAGATTGGCGAGCGCCGTGAACTGCCTGCCCGCGATGGATTGGGAAAATGCCGTGAACTCGGTTGTCTCGGCCGCAATATGACGCGCCGCCAAACGGGCAGCGAGTTCACCGAACAGCCGGGGCGCCCGGGCAGACACCACGAGCACGCGCACAGGGTCCGCGGACGCCGTGACACCGCCGTCGACCGCGGCATCCTCACACGTTTTTACCAGCTCATCGATTGCATCCACATAGGCGTGGGCGCGGGCGTGAGGGCCAGCAACCTCTACAAAGGTAGGCTGAGCGGCGGACTTGGAGGCAGTCTGGGGCGCGGCGACACCCTCGCCCAGCGGCGCGGCCTCAAACAGCACACCGCGGGCATCAAAGGCGGCAGCCAGGTCCTCGCGCATCGCCGCCTGCTCGCAAGCCAGCAGCACGACAACCTCTCCCCCACTATTCGCCACGGCCGACAACAGCTCGAGCAGGCTATGCGTAAACGACGCGACACCACGCACGCAGACGGCGCGGGCGCACCCCGGCAGGCTGTTCGCCAGGGCTTCTGCCATCATATCGGCGGCTTCGCAGGGCTCGACCATGTCTCGACGGTCCAAGCCGCTCGCATAGGCACTCAACAGCTCGAATACGCGGGCCTCGGCGTCACTTTTGGGCTCGGGCTGAGAGGCGGCATCGCGGCAGCGCTCGTCGCCCGTCCCCGCCACGCCCGGCAACACGTCGCGGGCCATACGCGCAAGCATGCGTACCGTGCCCTGGCTGCGCGAGAGCGGCTGCAGAGCAGCGTCGTCGCGGCGGTCGATCATGTCCGAGAACAGCATCTGACGCTGAAGGTTATCCACAAAACTGCGGCCATCGCCCATAAGCTCCCACAGCGAGCGGAGCCACGATGTAGGCGTCTTGTAATCGATACCCAGTGAAACCCCGGCTTCTGCCGCATCATGACGGCACAGGTCGAGCTCGGCAAATGTTGGCGCCAACAGAACAGCGCGCCCGTGGCGGGCAACCAGGTCGGCCAGCAGCGCCGCCTCGGCATCGCTCAAATCCGTGCCGGCATTGGTGGTATAGATTCGAACAGGCATTGTCCTCCGCTCAAACTGTTCGCAATATTCATCGCATCTATCCTACCCGCCCGCACGGACAACCTGGCCCCAATGCACCAGATCCCCTCGATGATCCGTTTTCCTCCGTCCCCAAGGGATCAATTATCGACACACAAAAACCGCCCCCGAAGGGGCGGCTCCAGCTGATCCGTTTGTTGCCGTTGACCTACTCGCCATCCTCCAGCTTGATGAGGATCTTGCGGTAGCCACCGTACTCGCCGTTCAGCGCCTTTGAAACGCGGCTCACCGTGGTGGACGAAGCGCCGGTACGGGCCTGAACCTCAACATAAGGCTCGCCCTCGTCCAAATAGCGCGCAACCTGCAAACGCTGAGAAAGGTCGCAAATCTCGCGCGGCGTGCAGATATCGGTCAAAAACGCTTGGATATCCTTCTCGTCGTCCAAAAGGCTAAATGCGTGGACCAGCTGCTTGACATCAGGCTTGTCAAACATGTTCTCGATATTCATCGATCACCGCCAAACCCGCCAAAAGGCATCGAAGTTGATACTGACATCGGGCATCGTTCGCCCGTTCTATGCAATAGGGCAACGCCTGTGGCTTTTGCCCGTAGCAGTGTAGCACACCACCAAACTAAAGCGACAAGACTCTCTGCCAGCGGCGCGTTTTTCAGGACGAACGCCGTTTAGAAACCATATGCGCACGTAAGCTCCACGAATATTTGAGACAATGGGCGCCCAAACACCGCGGCGCGCCCGCGCAACCATCCAAGTCGCCGCCGCAAGCCGCTTCACGCGACGCCAGCAACCCCGGCGCAAGAAAGGATTCACGCCATGCGCTTTATGCTTAACTGGCTCTTCACCTCGATCGCCATCGCGATCGCCACGTTCCTCGTCCCCGGTATCCAACCCTTCGGCTTTGCCGAGGCTTGGGTCTGCTTTGCCTTCGTGGGACTGTTCCTCAACATCGTCGACTCGCTCGTCAAGCCGTTCCTGACGGTCATCTCGCTGCCGCTCACTATTATCACGCTTGGTATTTTTCAGCTCGTAGTCAACAGCTTTATGCTCGAGCTGGCCAGCTACCTGTCGGTCAATCTGCTGGGCGCGGGTATCTCCATTGCCGGCTTTGGATCGGCCTTTATGGGCAGCATCCTGGTATCCATCATGCGCAGCATTCTCGACAGCATCGCCGAGGGCTAGAACTGTTCAATACGAACCGTCATATCGACCCAAAACGAAGGCCGCCCATCGCAAAAAATGGGCGGCCTTCTTATTTGTCAAGTCTCAAAGGACGAGAGAATCTACCATTTCTACCCCGTCCCCAAATGCAGGTGTGGGTTAGATGACATAGTCGTAGCCATGGTTGGGAGCGACAAGTTGATCGAGCGTCACACCGTCGAGGTAGTCGTTGATGAGCTTGTCCAGGTTCTTCCACACGTCGAGCGTGGGGCACTCGTCCGAACGCGAACAGCCCTTGCAGTCGCCGTCCAGGCATGCGACCGGTGCTAGGCTGCCCTCGGTCAGACGCAAGATCTCGCCCACCGTGTACTGCTCGGGCGGGCGCGTGAGCACGTAGCCGCCGCCCTTGCCACGCATACCCGAGAGCATGTTGGCACGTACGAGCGTAGCCAAGATGTTCTCGAGATATTTCTCGGAAATCCCCTGTCGCGCCGCGATCTCTTTGAGCGGGATGCGACCGGCCGCCTGGTGCTCGGCCAGATCGACCATAACGCGCAGGGCATATCTGCCCTTAGTAGAAACCAACATATATAGTGCTGCCTTTCGGTCATTTAGTCCGTAGAAATTCTAGCCGAAAAATTGGTTTTGAAAATACCCGTTCCGGTCAAGATGGTTAATCGACTCGTAATAATCTTCTATTTCCTATTGCGTTACTAGGCTTTACTGTCTACTATGCTTGCCAACAGCAAAACGAACAACTCATAAGGTTTGTGGGTTTTGCTGCTATACACACCGTAAAACCACACGGTATCCAGTCATTTGAACACTTTGGAGGTTCACCATGAGCAATGTTTACACGTCCATCGATCAGCTTATCGGCCACACTCCGCTTCTGGAGCTCACTCACTTTGAGGCCGATGAGGACCTCAAGGCCCGCGTGCTCGTCAAGCTGGAATACTTCAACCCCGCCGGATCCGTCAAAGACCGCGTCGCCAAGAACATGATCGACGAGGCCGAGAAGGCCGGCAAGCTCGTGCGCGGCGGCGACTATACCATCATCGAGCCCACGAGCGGCAACACCGGCGTCGGCATCGCCTCGGTGGCGGCTGCCCGCGGCTACAAGGTGATCATCACCATGCCCGAGACCATGTCCGTCGAGCGCCGCAAGCTTATGCAGGCATACGGCGCACAGCTCGTGCTCACCGACGGCTCCAAGGGCATGAAGGGCGCCATCGCCAAGGCCGAGGAGCTGCAGAAGGAGACCCCCAACAGCATTATCGCCGGCCAGTTTGTGAACCCCGCCAACCCCGCCATCCACAAGGCCACGACCGGCCCCGAGATCTGGGATGACACCGACGGCGAGGTCGACATCTTCGTCGCCGGCGTTGGAACCGGCGGCACCGTGACCGGCGTGGGCGAGTTCCTCAAGGAGCAGAACCCCGAGATTAAGGTCGTCGCCGTCGAGCCCGCCACCTCCCCGGTGCTCTCCAAGGGCCAGGCCGGCCCGCACAAGATCCAGGGCATCGGCGCCGGCTTTGTGCCCGACGTCCTCGACACCCAGGTCTATGACGAGATCATCCCCGTCGAGAACGACGACGCCTTTGCCACCGGCCGTGCCGTGGGCCACAAGGAGGGCGTGCTCGTGGGCATTTCGTCCGGTGCCGCCGTGTGGGCCGCACTGCAGCTGGCCAAGCGCCCCGAGAACGAGGGGAAGACCATCGTGGCCCTGCTTGCCGACACCGGCGAGCGTTACCTGTCCACGGCACTGTTCCAGGACTAAGGGCCTGTCGCCCATAGGTTGAGCCCACGGACGAGCCGGTCTCCTCTCTCCCGGCAGCCTGAGCCCATCCAATCAGGGTGTCCCACGAGACGTCCGAACTTGCTACAATGTCTGCGGCGCGGAACCAGCCTCCCGCGCCGCTTTTCTTTTTTGGCCACATGCCACCAAGGAGAACCTCCCCATGCACAACAAGCGCGTGCTCGTCGCCATGAGTGGCGGCGTCGATTCCAGCGTGACCGCGTATCTGCTCAAAAGCCAGGGTTACGAATGTGTCGGCGCCACCATGCGCCTCACCTGCCCCGCGCCCGATCCCGTCACGAGCACGAGTAAGGTCGACCGCGACATCGCCGATGCAAAGGCCGTCGCCGAGCGCCTGGGGATACCCCACCATGTACTTAACCTGCAGCAGACCTTCGACCGCAATGTTATCGAGCGCTTCGTGACCGCCTATCAGGAGGGGCTGACGCCCAACCCATGCATCATCTGCAACCGCCACATTAAGTTTGGCGCATTGCTGGATGCGGCGCTGGATATGGGCTGCGACTACATCGCCACGGGCCACTACGCCAAAACGAGCCAGGCGTCCGACGGAACCTGGCAGCTGTACCGCGGCGAGGACCCCAAAAAGGACCAGAGTTACTTTTTGTATTCGCTTACGCAGGAACGCCTGGCGCACACGATCTTTCCGCTGGCTGGGCTGGACAAAGAGCGCGACGTGCGCCGCATTGCCGCCGAGCAGGGCTTTACCAACGCCAAGAAGGCCGAAAGCGAGGACATCTGCTTTATTCCAGACGGTGACTACGCGGGCTATATCGAGCGCCGCTGCGGACATCCCGCTGCACCGGGCGACATTGTGTGGCGCGACGGC
>JAXKGH010000024.1:0-19527 GCA_036550475.1 Collinsella sp.
ACATAAGGAAGAACACCAGGACGGTGACGCCCAATGCCATGATCGGCAGCGCCACAAGACGCCTTCCAATCAAACGTAGCAAGTTGTTCACGTTCTCTCCCCTTTCTTTTGTCGGTAGGACCAACTGGTATATGAGTACGGATACTCATTACAAGACCCGAGCGACATCGTTGCCGCCCGGGTCTTTGTTTCAACTATGAGGATACGGTCCCAACGGCCGACATCCTGCATACAGACTCAAGCGAGTCTTACGCCTTGACGGTCGCAACGCCCCTGAAGGACATGCTCGTCGTGCCGATGCCCTTGAAGCCATCGAGGGCCTCCCCGTTGGGCGCAGTGGACGGATCGTCCCAGAAAGCGGAGACGGTCTTGACGTGAACAACAGGGTACAGAACGGCGTTGTCGGCAATGATGTCGAAGCACTCGTTCCACTTCTTCTGCTGCTCATCGCCCTCAGCGGCAAGAGCCTCGTCCATGAGACCGTGGAGCTTCTGCCACTCAGCGGACTCCTTCCACGGGCAACGGGTCTGCATCCAGACGTTGTCGCCGTACCACCAGTTGAGCAGCAGGTCGGGATCAGCGCCGAAGCAGGAAGGATCGCCAGGGGCAAGAAGGATATCGTAGGCCTCGCCGCCGTCGATGGCAGCGTAGGTAGCCGGCGAGGTATCGGTCTGGATGGTCACATCGAAGCCGAGAGCATCGAGGTCGTTCTTGACCTGGGCGGCCATGCCCTTAATCTGCTCGTTGTCGGTGGTGCGCAGGGTGATGGCACCCGGGGTGATGCCAGACTCCTCGATGAGCTTCTTAGCCTTCTTGGCGTCGGTCTTGTACACCGTGGAAGCCTCATGATAGTTGGTGAAGCTCTTGGGCAGGTAGCAGCTGGCAGCGGTGGCAAGGCCGGCGAAGGTGTTGCTGACCATCTTCTCGGTGTCGAGCGCATACATGACAGCCTGACGGACCTTGACGTTGTTCCAAGGCTCCTTGGCGACGTTGAACATGATGAAGCGGGTGCCGAAACCCTGAACGTTATCGATCTTGCAGCCGGCGCTCTCGAGCTGGTCGACGGCGTCAGCGGTAACGAGCTCCATAACGAGCGTGGAGCCCTCCTGCTGAGCGGTAACGCGAGCGGTGGGGTCGGTCAGGATGCTGTACTGGATCTTCTTATCCTCGGCAGCATACTCACCGTTGTACTCGGGGTTGGGAACCAGGGTGATCTCGGTATCGGAAATAGAGTCGTACATCCAGGGGCCGGAGCCGATCGGCTGCTTGGCGCGATCCTCCTCGGTCTGGGTGGCCGGGGTAACGCGGACGATGGCCAGACGATCCTTGAGCAGGGAGAAGTTGGGGACCTTGGTCTTGACCGTCACGGTGCTGGCGTCCTTGGCCTCGATGGACTCGAAGGGCTGGAAGAACGGAGCGTAGGTAGCGGAAGCGGCGCAAGCGGTGTAGGAGGCAACGACATCGTCAGCGGTGACCTCGGTGCCATCGGAGAACTTGGCGCCCTTGCGGATGGTGACCTCGAAAGTGGTGTCGTCCACAGACTTGGGATCGTCGGTGGCGAGCTCGTTGAAGGTGCTGTAGTCGTGGTAATCGATGCCGTAGAGGCCCTCGACGACGTGCCAGTTAGCACCCAGGCCCACAGCGGAGCCGGTGCTGGCGGGATCGAAGCTGGACGGAGCGTAAGCGGAACCAGCGGTGATCACGCCGCCGCCACGGTTGGCGGAATCGGTGGAACCGGAAGCGGAACCCTCGTCGCTAGAGCTGCCACCGCAGCCGGTGAGACCAAGCCCTGCGACAGCAGCGACGCTGCCGGTGAGGCCGAGGAACGAACGCCTGGACATACCCTTGTTGATGATGGCCATGTCTTCTCCTATCAATAGAGAATCTTACTCGGGAGCACCTAGACTTGCCCCCGCGCAACTTGCGGACGATATATACCTTACCTACCGACGAACCCAACTGAGGTGCCGCGCTCGGCGACCGATACATACATACGCTTGAACGGTATTTACTACCGTTCACCGAATTCATTGACAAATGATTCGCCAGACAGTATGTATCGACGAGGTGAGATATCAGTCTTCGTCAACCCGCAGGATAGCAGGGTTGTTCACCATGACTAGTCAAACGTTTTAGCGTTAATAAAACCCGAAACCAGCATGCAATCATGGCGAAATAAATGGTTGAAAATCACGCAATCATGTATATCAGTAGTTTAGGCTCGTGTTTAGCTATCGGAATGGCCAGCCGCCGCCTCGGCGCGCTCGGCATTCCACGCAACGAGCGCCTCGTGGACCGCCTTGGCAACATCGGCAGGTATGCCGCGAACTTCCGCGATCTCTTGCTCGCTCGCCGCGCGCAAACGCTTCATCGAACCAAAATGGCGCATAAGGGCACGTTTTCTGGTGGGTCCCACGCCTGGAACGTCATCGAGTACCGAAACTGTCATGGCTTTATCGCGCAACTCACGATGGAATGTGATTGCAAAACGGTGCGATTCATCGCGCACCTGTTTAATTAGATAGAGCGAAGCAGACCCGGTCGGCAGCACGACGGGAGTCTCGTCCCAAGGCACAAAAACTTCCTCATCGGCCTTTGCCAAGCCACAAACTGGTATATCGAGCCCAAGAGCCTCAAGTTGCTTGATCGCAGCGGTCAATTGCGGCTTACCGCCATCGACAACGAGCAAATCGGGGCGCGAGCCAAAGCGCTCGTCGACCATGCGCTCGGGAGCATAGCGTCGTCCCAAAACCTCGGACATCGACACGAAGTCGTTTGCCTCGTCCAATTCGGCCTGAATTTTAAAACGACGGTACTGGCTCTTGTCGGCGCGTCCGTTGGTAAACACCACCATCGAGGCGACGGTAAAGGTTCCATGCAGCGTCGAGATATCGAAGCACTCGATACGCATCGGCGGCGCCGGCAGCGCCAGCGCGCTTTCGAGCTCCAGGAGCGCTTGATTGGTGCGGTCGTCAGCGTACCCCGTTCGCATCATGTAGCGCATGAGGGCATGGCGCGCATTTTTGGATGCCATATCGAGCAAACGGTGCT
The DNA here is from genome assembly GCA_036550475.1 of Collinsella sp. Lineage (GTDB taxonomy): Bacteria > Actinomycetota > Coriobacteriia > Coriobacteriales > Coriobacteriaceae > Collinsella. Next base: position 3,052 of record JAXKGH010000024.1, read on the forward strand.
TTTCGCCACGCTGCGGCCTATGGAGATGGCAGGAACGCTCGCGCTTGCCTGCAAGCCACTCCCCCAGCGCCTCCGCATCCTCAAGCTCGACAGAGAGGTTTATCTCAGCTGGAATATCAGCCGTCTCGTCGTAATAGCGCTTAAGAAAGCCCGATTGAAGCTCCTCTTCGTCGACATCCAAACCCTTATCGAGAATAAACTCGCAGGTTCGAACCGTTCGACCCTCACGCACGACAAAGACGCAAGCGGCGGAGATGGTCTCCTCGCGATAGAACCCGATGACATCGATATCGACACTGGAGGGAAAAACGACTTGCTGACGGTCGTCCAGACCCCTGATGACCTCCAAACGACGTTTGACGCGTGCCGCGCGCTCAAAGTCGAGCGCCTCGGCGGCATCCGTCATCTCGGAGGTCAGCTCATCGACGACATCCTTGCGATGGCCCGACAAAAAACGTTCGACACGTTTGACGTTCTTGGCATAGTCCGTAGGAGAAATCGCGCCGACACACGCACCCGGGCCGCGCCCGACATGGTAGTCAAAGCAGGGACGCCCGTTTTGCGCGCAAATCATATTGACGATGTCTTCCTCGCCCCTGTGGGACTCGACGATACGACGACAACGACGCCACTCCGCACAGGATGCGGAGCAGATGGGGATAACCTTGCGCAGCGTATCTATCGTCTCACGTGCCGCACGGCTATCGGTATAGGGACCAAAATAACGCGTTCCCGGCTTATGACGCTCGCGCGTATATTTGATAGCGGGATACAGGTCGCCCTTTGTAATGGCGATAAAGGGGTAGCTCTTGTCATCCTTGAGGTCGACGTTAAAGTACGGATGGTACTGACCAATCAAATTGCGCTCGAGCACCAACGCCTCGTGCTCGGTCTCCACCACGATATAGTCAAAGCTCGCCACCAGCTGCATCATCAGCGGGATCTTTTGACGCTCATCCTGCAGTGTCACGTACTGGCGCATACGGGAACGCAAGTTTTTTGCCTTGCCCACGTAGATGACATCACCCTTGGCATCCTTCCAAAGGTAGCATCCGGGCTGTGTGGGAACGCGCGAAACCTGCTCGGCAAGCGTTGGAATGTTGTCGTGACCGGCCACACGCACCTACTTGCGACGAAGCAGCGCCGAGACCTCAGGCATCTTAAGGACGACGGCAAGGCCAAAGGTAACAGCAAGCGAGACGACACCCGCAACGCAAACGTAGCCAAGAGTAATCAGAATCGAGCCGCCAAGTGCCCCGACAAAGTGTTCAAGCACCCACATGACGCCGGCGCCTGCGGCAGCACCTAGACCACCGAGCAAAAGGCCAAAGAAACCGCCATGCAGGATAGATTTGACCTGAAGGCCACGCAGGCGACGACGCAGCCACCACAGCGAACAGCCGACCAAGATCACGTAGTCGACAACATACGAAAGCGCGATTGCCGGCATACCGAAGCCCAGCACAACGCCAAACAGCAGAACCGAGCCGGCCTGGCCGATGGCAGAATACAGGCAATAGCGGCTATAGGGCTTCATGTCGAGCAAGGCAGAGAAGCTCTTCTGCATCAACACGACCACGCCGTAGAGCGGCAGCGAGAGCGCCAGGTAGACAAGGTACTCGGACACCAGCGCCACTCCGGATTCATCGAACTTGCCAGCACAGTAGATCATGTTGAGCGGACGTGCGAAGACAATCAGGTACAGTGCGAACGGAATCAGGAAGAACAGCATCTGGGCGACGCCACGCGAAATGCCCGTGCGTACGCTGTCGTAATCCTTCTCCTGTGCGTCGTGAGAGAGCTCGGTATAGAGCGCCGTCGAAAGCGAGGCGGCAATCAGCGCGTAGGGCAGCGTGTACCACAGGCGCGCATAGGCGATGACGGAAGGACCAGTCTCGGGCTGGACCACCAGCGCGGCAGCGTTGGTGATAGAAGTCGAGACAAACATGCACACCGTGGCGAGCAGCGTCGGGATACCGAGCGCAATCGTCTGGCGCAGCGCGGGGTCCTTAAAGTCGATATGGATATGGGGATGCACGCCGTGCTTGCTAAGCGCGGGAATCTGACATGCCATCTGAACAAAGACACCGAGGGTCGTACCGGCCGCAATCAAGATGATGCCGGCACGTTCGCCAAACTGTGCGGACACGGGCGCAAAACCCATAAAGCTCGCAATGACGATCACATTGTTGAGGACCGGGGCAAACGTCGACCAGAAGTAGTCGCGGTGTGCGTTGAGAACGCCCGAGAACACCGAGCCCAAACCATAAAACAGAATCTGGATGGCAAAGAAACGGAACATGAACGCAGCGGTATCCATGCTGCCGCCGTCACCCGAAAGGAACGATTGCGTCCAGATAAAGCCCGGGGCGAACACGGTCCCCAGCAACGAAATGCCACCCAGCACCAAAAGCAGAATGCCGAGCAGGTTGCCCACGTACTCGTTCGAGGCCTCGCGACCCTGCTCACGCCTCACGCCCATGTACACGGGCAAAAACGCCGTCACGAGCATGCCGCCCATCACGAGTTCGTAGAGCATATTGGGCAGGTTGTTGGCGACCTGATAGGAGGACGAAAGTAGCGACATGCCGATAGCGGCCGCCATTGCCCACGTGCGGATAAAACCGGTGACGCGAGACACAATGGTCAGGATGGTCATAAGCCCGGCGGAACGACCAACCGTGGAGTAGTCCGACGAGCCCATGTCGTCAGTGTCATCTCGCGACGAAGAAGCTTCGGATGAGGGTGTCTGAGGCGCAGATTCTTTTGCAAAATGAGCTCCGCGCTTCAATTCTTCCTGCGGCATCGCTCAGTCCTCTCTCGTAATCGCGGCAACCGTCGCCCCGCAAAATGCAATTAAATCATCGGGTGCAAGCTCGAGCTGATAACCACGCTTGCCTCCCGAAATAAAAATGGTATCCCAAAGGACACATGTCTCATCAATGAGCGTCCGGTAGCGTTTTTTCATACCGACCGGGCTGCAGCCGCCGCGAACGTAGCCAGTCGCCGCAAGCAAATCCTTCACATGCATCATGGCCAAGGACTTCTCCCCCGCGGCACGCGCGGCGGACTTTAGATCGAGCTCGTCGGCAACAGGGATACAGCACACGACATAGTCGTTGGACGGTGTCACGCAGACCAAAGTCTTAAATCCTTGACCGGGCTCCTCGCCAAGCTGCTCCGAAATCGCGACACCCAGGCCCACCGACTCATCACCATCGTCTTCGTACGTATGTAGAACATAGGAAATGCCGGCGCTTTCCAGCTCGCGCATCGCATTGGTTTTTGGCGTCTTTACAGCCTTTGCCATGACATATCCTTTCCCTCGCATTCGGACGCAAGGATTAAGTATATGTCCAATTCGGCTGCATACGTCACTTCGGCACAGCAAGCGCCATCGAATCACAAGGAGTCGATGGCGCCCATAAACTGAATCGCCTATTTATTGAGCATCAAGTTGAGCCTGACGCTCCCGGTCACGCCTGAGCAACGGCGCCAAAAACTTGCCCGTATAACTCTGCGGACAGTCCGCAACCTGCTCCGGTGTGCCCGAAACCACGACGGTTCCGCCGCCGTTACCGCCCTCGGGACCCATATCGATCAGGCGGTCGGCAACCTTGATGACATCAAGGTTGTGTTCAATCACCAGCACCGTGTTGCCCGCATCGACCAAGCGCTGCAGCACATCGAGCAGCTGGCGGACGTCCTCAAAATGAAGGCCGGTCGTCGGCTCGTCCAAAATATAGAACGTCTTGCCCGTCTGGCGTCGATGAAGCTCCTTGGCGAGTTTCACACGCTGCGCCTCGCCGCCCGAAAGCGTCGTGGCGGGCTGGCCCAGGCTCACGTAGCCCAAGCCTACATCGTACAGCGTCTGGAGCTTGCGCTTAATCTGCGGGATATTCCCAAAGAAGGCCAGCGCCTCGGTGACGCTCATGTCGAGCACGTCCGAGATGGTCTTGCCACGGTAGGTGACCTCGAGTGTCTCGCGGTTGTAGCGTTTACCGCCGCAAACTTCGCAGGGAACGTAGATATCAGGAAGGAAGTGCATCTCGATCTTGATCTGCCCGTCGCCCTTGCACGCCTCACAGCGCCCGCCACTCACATTAAAGGAGAAACGACCCGGCGAGTAGCCGCGCGCCTTCGACTCCGGCGTACTCGCAAACAGCGCGCGAAGATCATCCCACAGGCCGATATAGGTAGCAGGGTTGGAACGCGGCGTGCGGCCAATCGGCGACTGGTCGATATCGATAACCTTATCGATACACTCGATGCCCTCGATTTTCTTATATGGACCCACAGGGCGCGTCGAACGGTGAATGGCATTCGTAAGGGCAGGCGCAATGGTATCGGTAACCAGGGAGCTCTTGCCCGATCCCGACACGCCGGTAACAACCGTAAGCGTACCAAACTCGATTTTGGCAGTAACGTTTTTGAGGTTGTTGGCTCGAGCGCCCGTAATTTTAAGGCAGCCGCGACCGGGCTTGCGCCGTTCATCAGGCACCCGGATCATTCGTTTGCCGGTCAGATAAGCGCCCGTCATCGACTCAGGACACGCCATGATATCGGCAGGCGTTCCCGCCGCGACTACGTGTCCGCCGTTGACGCCGGCGCCGGGCCCCATGTCGATCACGTAATCGGCGGCACGGATTGTATCCTCGTCGTGTTCGACGACGATAACGGTATTGCCGATATCGCGCAGGCGCTCGAGCGTCTTGATCAAGCGCTCGTTGTCACGCTGATGAAGACCGATCGAGGGCTCGTCCAGAATATAGAGCACGCCCATGAGACCCGCGCCGATCTGCGTTGCCAGGCGAATACGCTGCGCCTCGCCACCGGAAAGCGTCGCCGAGGCACGATCGAGCGTCAGATAGTCGAGTCCAACATCGACCAGAAAACGCAAGCGCTCCAGGATTTCCTTGACGATACGGCCGCCGATAAACTGTTGGCGCTCGGTGAGTTCCAGGCCCTCAAAAAACTCGAGCGATTCACGGCACGACAGGCAACAAACCTCGTAAATGGACTTGCCGCCCACGGTGACGGCGAGCATCTCAGGGCGCAAACGAGCGCCGTGGCAGCTCGAGCACGGTTCCTCGCGAATGTACTTCTCCAAGCGCGCCTTGGTGTTCTCGTTCGTCGTCTCGGTATAGCGTTCGTACAGGATGTTGCGAACGCCCGAAAACTTGGTATCCCACTGGCTGCGACGTCCGTCGAGCTTTTGGTAGTCGACCGAGATCTTCGTATCGCCCAGGCCATCCAAGAATGCACGACGCACGCGAGGGGGCAAGTCCTCCCACGGCGTATCGGTGCTCACCTTAAAGTGTTTGCAGACCGCAGCAAAAATCTGCGGATAGTAGTTCGAGTTGCCAAACAGGCTACCAAAGACTCCGTCGGCAATGGACTTCGAGGGGTCCTCGATCAACGCCTCGGCATCAACGGTTTTCTTAAAGCCCAGGCCGTCGCACTCAGGACATGCGCCATAGGGAGCGTTGAACGAAAAATCACGCGGCTGAAGATCGTCAATGGAGTGACCATGCTCCGGGCACGCCAAGGCCAACGAATACTCCAGCAGCTCGCCCTCGGTCCCCTCGGGAGCATCACGATCGGGCAGCATGTACACGTTTACATTGCCGTGAGCCAGCGCGGTCGCCTGCTCAACAGACTCGGCGATACGGCCCAGAGAGTTCTCACGGATCACGATGCGATCGACTACGACCTCGATATCGTGCTTGAACTTCTTGTCCAGATCGATCGGATCGTCGAGCGAGCGCACTTCACCGTCGACACGCACGCGGCTAAAGCCCTCGGCGCGAAGGTCCTCAAACAGTTTGGTGTACTCGCCTTTTCGCCCGCGCACCACCGGTGCCAGCACAAACGCGCGGCGGCCCTCCCCCGCCGCCAAGACCTTGTCGGCAACCTGGTCGGTCGTCTGACGCTCAATGACGCGGCCGCATTCGGGACAGTGCGGGGTGCCCACACGGGCGAACAGCAGGCGCAGATAGTCATAAATCTCGGTTACGGTGCCAACCGTCGAGCGAGGGTTTTTAGACGTCGTCTTTTGGTCGATCGACACCGCCGGCGAAAGGCCGTCGATTGAATCCAAGTCGGGTTTGTCCATCTGGCCCAAGAACTGGCGCGCATAGCTCGAAAGGCTCTCGACGTATCGACGCTGGCCCTCGGCATAGATAGTGTCAAATGCCAGCGAACTCTTGCCCGAGCCAGAAAGACCGGTAATGACCACGAGTTGGTCACGCGGAATGGAAACATCGATATCACGGAGGTTGTGCTCACGAGCGCCGCGAATAACGATAGAGGAATCAGACATGGAAGCTCCTTGCCTCCTATTGCATCGAATCATACTGTCGATGAGTTTAGCGCACTCGACGCGCACAGATGTTCGTAATACAAGATTCGCAGACCTTTAGCTTTGCGTATCGGATGCTTTGTTTCTCGAAATGCCGTGGAAAGGTTACAGTAATCTACTACTGAACTTAATTTGCCGTACCAGAGGAACGTCCATGACCGAAGATATCCCCCTTGAAATCACTTCGAGCGACATGGCCAATCTGCCCATATTCATCGCCGTCCTTATCGTGGCCGCCGTCGTCGTGCGCGTGTATTTTTCAATCAAACGCAACGAAAAGCCACCCATTGCCCGCGTCTTTTGGTGCGCGACGCTCCTCATCCCGCTCGGCGTGGTAGCTGCATGGGTTACGAATCAATTGCTCGTAAATGAGGACAATTCCCTATGGGTCCTTTCTTATTCGGCGCTCGGTGCTACCGCCGTCATACTTCTTGTCGAGCCCTTGGTTTCGGGACTTATCGACCAAACCGATCTTGCGACGGGAACGGTTGCCTGTATTTGCCGTGACATCCTTGTCATCGCCGCTGTTTCAGCGCTCTCGTTCGTTTCGCTCGAAATTGCCTGTAACGAAACGTTCTATCGCATTCCCGCCAACTCATTCGGGTTTTCCGTCGGGCTGCTCGCGACGGTTCTGCTCTCCCTTTATTTGCTGGGACAGCGTCATGGAGGCGTCATGGCCCTCGTGCCCGTCGCCTGTTGCATCCTTGGCATTGCCGAGCACTTCGTCATAACGTTTAAAGGCGAAGCCATCCTGCCAAGCGATATCTTGGCCCTTGGCACCGCAATGGAAGTGAGCGAGGGATACGAGTTTACCTTTACCGCCGGAATCGTAACCTCTCTCGCCCTGCTGGAGATTTCCCTGGGGCTTCTTTCGCTTATCCGACCGCGAAAGCTCCGTACGCCCACCCATGTCTTCCCCGCAATCGCCGCTAACCTCTGCGCTTTTCTGCTAGTGACCGTTGTGGGGCTCTCAGGCTTTTCCAGCATCGACTTGGAGCAGGCGCTGGATTTTGGATTTGACCGTTGGCAGCCCATCACCACATATACGTCTCAGGGTTTTATCACTTCGTTCACCGAAATGGTCAACGAGTTGCCCATTGAGAAGCCCGAAGGCTATACGCCCGATGAGGCGCAGAGCATCGAGCAGGAGCTCGCCGCCGCCTACGACAGCACGTATGGCTCGAGCGAGCAGCGCGCGGCTGCCGTTGCCCAGTTCAATGAAATCAAGCCGACGATTGTTGCCGTCATGAACGAGAGTTTTAGCGACCTTTCGTGCTTTGAGCAGCTCCAGGCGGCCGGGTACACCGGCCCCGCATTCTACAACTCGCTTCCCGACACACTTGTTCGCGGCACCATGCTCGCTTCGGTCACCGGTGGCGGAACGGCAAACTCCGAATTCGAATTTTTGACCGGAGCGACAACGGCCTTTGTCGGATTAGGCAAGATCCCCTATCAGCTGTATCAGATGAATGGCGTCAACAGCCTGGCAAAGGACCTTAAAGAGCTTGGGTATACCGCTACCGCTATGCACCCGCAAAACCCCGTCAACTACCATCGAGATAAGATCTATCAGCAGCTGGGCTTTGGAGACTTTCTTTCAATCGGCGATTTCGAAGGTGCGCCCTGTTACCATGCCGGCGTATGCGACTACGCCACCTACGACAAGATACTCGACCTGCTTAGAACCGACGAAGCGCCGCAGTTCATCTTTGACGTCACGATGCAAAATCACGGCGGCTACGACTATGGCACCGTTCCCGCCGAAGAGCTGACAAACTATTGGGTCGAGGGAGCCAGCGAGGGCGCCAATAGCGCGCTCAACACCTATCTTACCTGCATCAACGCGTCCGACCGGGACCTCGAGTATTTTATCAACGAGCTCCGCAATATCAGCAGACCGGTTGTCCTTGTCTTTTTTGGCGACCATCAGCCGAGCGCCGCAACGACTCTCAACGATGAGCTGTACCCTCAGGAAGATACGGCAAGCCACGCTTTCCGTATCTATCAGTCGACCTATTTCGTCTGGGCTAACTATGAAATCGCCGGCAATACCGAGCTCAACGTCTACGACACCGTCGGGGCAAACGAGATTGCAGCCATTACCCTTAATAAGATCGGCGCCCCGCTCACCGACTATCAAAAGGCCCTGCTTGCAACAAGGTCAGATGTGCCCACCATCAATGTCGCCGGCTACCTTGGTGCCGACGGGCTGCGCTACGACTTGGAATCTGAAGACAGCCCATACGCCTCGACGATCGACAAGCTGCAGCGCATGCAATACCTCGAGTTTGCCAGCAAAGTTCAGTAAGCCCGCCCATTCGCTTGGACCCATCGTATTGCAAGCACGCTCGGCCCAAATGCATCGCAAATGACTCCCGCTCGCAAACGAGGGTACAATGACGCTCGTGTCACATCACGGGGCCCCGGCCCCAACATATACAAAGGAGTCATACATGGGTTGCGAGCACGCACAGGCCGCCGGCGGACAAACGTCGCCGTCGCAATTTGAGGAGAACACGCTGTCCGAGGTCAAACGCGTCATCGCCGTGCTTTCCGGCAAGGGCGGTGTCGGCAAGTCGTTTGTCACCGGTGCCATCGCCACCGAGCTTGCCCGTCACGGCCACAAGGTCGGCGTCCTCGATGCCGACATCACCGGTCCCTCCATCCCCAAGATGTTCGGTATGAGCGGACGCCACGTCCATGCCCTTGGCAACCTTATGCTGCCCGAAATCTCCGAGCACGGCGTCAAGGTCATGAGCTCCAACCTGCTGCTCCAAAACGAGACCGACCCCGTCCTTTGGCGCGGTCCGGTCATCGCAGGCGCCATTAGGCAGTTCTGGAGCGAGACCTCGTGGGGCCCCATCGACTACCTGCTGGTCGACATGCCTCCGGGAACAGGCGACGTCGCGCTCACCGTCTTCCAGTCGCTGCCCGTCGACGGCATCGTCATCGTCACGAGCCCGCAGGATCTGGTCTCGATGATCGTCGCCAAGGCGGTCAACATGGCCGAGAAGATGAACGTCCCCATTCTGGGCATTGTCGAGAACATGAGCTATATCGAGTGCCCCGACTGCGGCAAGAAGATCGAGGTCTTTGGCAAGAGCAAGCTCCCCGAGGTCGCAGAGCGCTATAACCTCGACATCTTGGGCACGCTTCCCATCAATCCGTCACTCGCCGAGGCCTGCGATAAGGGCGAGGTCGAGACCGCGCTGCCCGATGGCATGTTGCCCAAGGCAGTCTCTGCCGTCGAGGCTATTACCCCGCACGAGACCGACGAGGCCTAAGTGAACACGAGCGCCTTCTATGACGTCCTGGTAATCGGCGGCGGGGCTTCAGGCCTCGCCGCCGCCATTACGGCCGCACGCGCTGGCAAAAGCGTCTGCATCGTTGAGCGCGATGTCGCCTGCGGCCTTAAGCTCCTTGCGACCGGTAACGGCCGCTGCAACCTCTCCAACGAATCGATTGATCCTCAGCGGTATAACCACCCCGCATTCGTCGAATCCGTCATGGGCCCCCAGCCCGAACAAGAGCTTATGGGTTTCTTCTCCTCGCTGGGCATCATGACAACCTCCGAGGAAGGCCGGCTGTACCCGCGCTCCCTTCGCGCCGAATCGGTGCGCGACGCGCTTCTCAACGTTTGTAACCGCCTAGGTATCACCTTAATCTGCGGAGCCAACGTTGCCTCGGCGCACAAAGTTTCCGAAGGCTGGGCACTCCAAATAGACCGTCCAGCGCGGGCGCTCAAGGCAAAAAAGCACGACGACCGAAAATCGGAGCTCCGCTCGCTTCGGAAAACGCTCGCCGATGTCCCTCGCAAGAACGAGGCCCTGCAGGCACATGCCGTAATTATCGCCACGGGCGGCAACCCCACCGGTACCGCCGATACGTTTAGCCTCCCCCTCACTTCGCTGCGCCCCATCCTCTGCCCCGTATCGGCAACGGTCGTCGGCGATCGGGCGGCACTCAAGACGTTGGATGGCCTGCGCGTCCGCGCCCGCTTGACGCTCGCCCGCAATCATAATGAGCTCTGGCACGAAGACGGTGAAGTCCTGTTTCGAACCTTCGGTATCTCGGGCGTCGCTGTCTTCAACCTCTCCCGTCGTATCCAGCGCGGCGATACGATCCTGCTCGACGTTTTCCCCGACCTCTCTAAAGACGAGTTGCTCGATATGCTTAACCGGCGCGTTGAGCTGCTCGGCGGCTTTTCGCCCCGCGATCCCCGTTGGCTCGACGGTATGCTTGCCCCGCAACTCTCCCGCGTCGTCTGCACAGCGTTCGAGCAGTGCCATCCAGGCTCCAACGATGTCATCCACCTGGTCTCGATCCTCAAGCACTTTAAGTTGCTCGTCGAAGGAACCACCGAGGAGCGCTCGGCGCAGGTCACGCGTGGTGGCATATCTGTCGAGAGCATCTCAACACCCAGTCTACGCGCGTGCAGCGTTGTCGACGCCCCGCTTTACGTCTGCGGCGAAGCGCTCGACATCGACGCCGATTGCGGAGGCTTTAACCTTGCGTGGGCATGGCTCTCGGGCATTCGCGCTGCAAGCAGCCTGTAGCCGCGCAGTCTATAATCAAAAACGCATTCGGGCCGTCTGGGATACCGGACGGCCTCTTTCTTGCCTCTAAGGAGACCTCGATGATCGAAATCACCCAAGTCAACGCGTCGCTCGATGAAGCCGGCGATGAAAATGCCTGCCTCATTGTTGGCAAGCGAGTCGCCAAGCGCGTCCTACGTTGCAAGGACTCCGAGATCAAGTCCATCGAGCTCCACCGCAAGTCAATCGACGCTCGCAAAAAACGAGACGTCCATTTTATCCTGAGCTTTCGTGTTGAGCTGACCAGTCCCCACCTCGAGCGAGAGGCGGTCGACAGCGTTTCCGAACGTGACCGCTCGCGCGTACGCGCGATAGATGACGATGAGCCTTCATTCCCCTTCCCCGTTTCCGGCGCACCCAAAGAGCGCCCCGTCGTCATCGGTGCCGGATGCGCCGGCCTTTTCGCCGCACTCACCCTTGCCGAAGCAGGTCTTAAGCCCTTGCTCATCGAGCGCGGCGACCCGGCATTTCGCCGCTCGCATGCGATCGACCTCTTTCTAAAGGAGCGCATCCTCGACCCCGAGAGTAATATCCAGTTTGGTCTGGGCGGCGCGGGGACCTTCTCGGACGGCAAGCTCAATACAGGAACAAAAAATCCCGCCCATCGCCTTATCCTCGAAACCTTCGTCGAGGCGGGTGCGCCCCGCGATATTCTGTGGGATGCCAAGCCGCACATTGGCTCCGACATCCTTCCCACGGTTGTCACCGCTATATCCCAGCGCATCGAGCAGCTCGGAGGTGTCGTCCGTTATCGAACGAAGCTCGTCGACATCCACATCGACGCGTCTGGCGCCATTACCGGTATTGATGTCCAATCGTCCCAAGACGCCGCTTGCGAGCCAATCGAGACAAAGCACCTCATCCTCGCCTGCGGGCATTCTGCTCGCGATATTTTTGAGCTCCTTAAGGACCACAACGTGGCCCTCGCACAAAAGACCTTTGCCATGGGCGTTCGCATCGAGCATCCGCAGCGCGACATCGACCGAGCCCAATATGGAGCCTCGGCGGGACATCCAGCGCTCGGGGCGGCCCCCTACAAGCTCGTCGCCCATCTTCCCAACGGCCGCAGCGTGTTCTCGTTTTGCATGTGCCCCGGCGGACAGGTTGTTGCCGCCTCTTCAGAACCGTGCCATCTGTGCGTCAACGGGGCCAGTCTCAATGCCCGCGACGGACGCAACGCAAATGCCGCCCTGCTCGTTAACGTCACGCCTGAGGACCTTCCCAACGATGACCCGCTCGCCGGCATCGAGCTCCAGCGTGTCTGCGAGGCGGCCGCCTATCGCCTGGGCGGTTCCAACTGGAACGCACCGGCACAACTCGTCGGAGATTTCCTCGCAGGACGCGCCAGCAAGGCGCCCGGAAAGGTAAAGCCCACCTATCCGCTCGGTGTGACCTGGACGGCAATTGACGAAGCCCTACCGCAGCATATCGTCGAGTCGCTCCGCCTGGGACTTCCCCTACTCGGAAAAAAGCTACGAGGCTACGACCGTCCCGATGCCGTTCTTACCGGCGTGGAGACTCGTTCGAGCTCACCGGTCACTGTCACCCGAGACCGAACGTGCCATGCCGTGTCGACCCCGGGCCTCTACCCTTGTGGTGAGGGAGCTGGATATGCCGGCGGCATCATGAGCGCGGCCACCGACGGCATCCGTTGTGCTGAAGCCCTGATCGCAGACCTCTAACGCACAAATTCCAGCGCGCAAAAGACATAGGCCCCGAGCTCCACAGGGAACTCGGGGCCTGTTCGCGGCTATTTCTTAAACCGTGCACCCTGGCGTTTTCTGCCCGATGCGAACGTGGAACCCTTGCGGGCCTGCGAGCGTAAGCGCTCGATCGTCTCGTCCTCAGACGCACCCTCGAGCATCGCCCGAATCTGAACGACAACATCGCGCAGGCGCGCCGCCTCCTCAAAGTCCATAGCGGCAGAAGCGTTACGCATATCCTCTTCCATGGTTTCGACGATCCGCACAAGCTCGTCATGCGGCAGTTCTTCCAACTGCTCCGCAAGTGTCTGCTCGGGCGCCACCGTTTCCGGCACACCGCCCTCGCCCGACTCATCGGGCGTATAGAATGCGCCATGGCCAAGAGAGTCGCCCTTCGAGCGTCCCTTGGAGCCCACAGTTTTTTCGGCCTCGGCAATAAAACTTGAGATGTCGTTGATGGCCTTGCGCACTGTCTTGGGCACAATGCCATGTTCTTCGTTATATGCCATCTGAATCTCGCGACGGCGCTGCGTCTCCTCGATGGCCTCTTTCATCGAATCGGTCACAACGTCTGCATACATGATGACTTCGCCATCGGCGTTACGGGCCGCACGGCCAATCGTCTGAATCAGCGAACGGCGGTTGCGCAAGAAGCCTTCCTTATCGGCATCGAGAATTGCCACCAGTGAGACCTCGGGAAGATCCAAGCCCTCGCGGAGCAGGTTGATGCCAACGAGAACATCGATCTTGCCCTCGCGCAGCGTTCGCAGGATCTCGACACGGTCCATTGTCGCCGTATCAGAGTGCATGTAATTGACCTTAATGCCCGCATCAAGTAGATGGTCGGTCAGGTCCTCGGCCATGCGTTTGGTCAACGTGGTCACCAGCACGCGCTCCTTGCGGGCAACGCGCTCGCGAATCTCGTCCTCAAGATCGTCAATCTGACCGCGAACTGGACGCACGTCAATCTTGGGGTCGAGCAGGCCGGTCGGACGAATAATCTGCTCCACGTCGTTTTGGCTCACCCGCAGCTCGTAGTCGCCCGGCGTGGCCGAAACATAGATAAACTGGGGGATCCTTGCCTCAAACTCATCGAAACGAAGCGGGCGGTTATCGAGCGCCGAGGGCAGGCGAAAACCGTGTTCCACCAGCGTCACCTTACGCGAGCGGTCACCTTCGTGCATGCCGCGAATCTGCGGCACCGTCACATGGCTCTCATCGATGATGCAGAGCATATCCTTGGGAAAGTAATCGATTAGGGTAAACGGCGGCTCACCCGGCTTGCGACCGTCCAGATGACGCGAGTAGTTCTCGATGCCGTTGCAAAAGCCCATCGTCTCGAGCATCTCAAGATCATAATCGGTACGCTGCTGCAGACGCTGCGCCTCGAGCAACTTGTCGGTCGCCTTGAGCTCCGCCACGCGCTTCTCGCATTCTTCGCTGATCGATTTCAGAGCCGCCTTGACCTTCGGCTTCTCGGTCACATAGTGTGATGCCGGCCATACGGGGATGGCCTCGTACTCACGAAGCATCTCACCGGTGACCTCATCGATCTCGGCAATCAGCTCGACCTCGTCGCCAAAGAACTCAAACCGCAACGGATGCTCGGCATAAGGCGGATACACGTCAACAACATCGCCGCGCACGCGGAACGTGCCACGTGCCAGGTCATAGTCATTGCGATCATATTGAATGTCGATAAGTGCATGGATAAAGTCATCGCGCTCGAGCGGCACCTTCTTGTCGACGTTTGGAGCCAGACCCGCATAGTCCTCAGGAGAGCCAATGCCATAGATACACGAGACCGATGCGACAACGATCACATCACGTCGAGAGAGCAGTGACGCGGTCGCCTGATGGCGCAGCATCTCGACCTCTTCGTTAATCGAGGAGTCTTTCTCGATATATGTATCGCTTTGCGGCACATACGCCTCGGGCTGATAGTAGTCGTAGTACGAGACGAAGTAGACCACAGCGTTGTTGGGAAAGAACTCTTTGAGCTCGCTCGCAAGCTGAGCAGCGAGCGTTTTATTGGGGGCCATGACCAGCGTCGGCTTTCCCAGGGCCTCAATAGTCTTTGCCATCGTGAAGGTCTTGCCCGAACCAGTCACGCCCAGCAAAACCTGATAGCGGTCTCCGTCCCTCACGCCCCGCACAAGTGACTCAATGGCCTTAGGCTGGGAACCAGCGGGCTCGTATGGAGACACGACCTTAAACGGCACATCAGCGCCCTCAACGCCAAAGCGCTTAAGTTCACCACCAACGCGTTCTACTTCAAATTCCGCCATGGATACTCCTAACTCGTACACCTGCAGTATACGCAGGCGGTGGGCTTAGTCCTATACGAACCGATCGGGATAGAGAGTCTTATATCGAACCCAGGCATTATTGACGCGAATCAGATAAGCCTGAGTTTCAGGGAAGGTAATCGCATTATGGAGTGACGTGTTCTGCTGCGCCCATCCGTCGACATTGCCCATACCGGCGTTATAGGCGGCGATGGCACTATCCGTCGACCCGTTGAAATAGGCGAGAAGATACGAGAGGTATGCGCAGCCAAACTCGATATTCGTAGCCGGATCGTTAAGATTGTCGACCGAATACTCCCCTCCGTCGACAAGGCCCTTGGCGATCATGTCCTGGGCAGTCTCGGGCATCAGCTGCATCAATCCCTGAGCACCCTGATTCGACTCGGCCTCGGGATCCCAATTCGATTCCGACTTAATGACAGCGCACACCAGATACGGATCCAGATTATGCGAAATACTGGATTGCTTTACATACGCCTCGTAGTCAATCGGATACAGCGGCTTAAAGAAAGCGGCAGGAGCACACGAGTAGACGAGCGAAATAAGGCCGAAGACGAACACAACGGCAAGTGGCGCCACGCGATACCACGTAAAGAAACGTGCCTTAGGCATCGGCCTCCTCCTTATCCGGAGTATCTATAAACCCGTGGCATGCAAGCCATGAGTCAAGCTGCTCAAAGAGCGAATTATCGGCTGCCGAATTATCAATCACCGTTGTAGCGAGATTGCACAGCGCAGACTCATCGGGCTGGCAAGCAGAACGGGCATCGAAATCAGATGGCTCCATGCCACGTTGAATAGCGCGCTCGCGACGAACTGACAAAGGGGCGCTAATGACCAGAATTTCATCAGCCAAGCCAAATGCATCCTCAAAACCAGTCGGAGCTGAAACCTCGACCACCGCAAAGGGATAACGGGGAGATGAAACCGTACAACAAACCGGATCGAGAATCCTAAGCGAAAGCTGTTCAATCAGAACGGGATGCACGATGCCATTGAGCCGTGCGACCGAATCAGGAGAAGCGAAAGCTCGAGAAGCGAGGATACTGCGGCGAATGCCGCCTTCCTCATCCAAAATGTCCCAACCGAATTCATCCGCGAGAGCATTGACGATATCAGAGCCCGGCACATACAGCGATTTTGCAAGCTCATCCAGATCGATAAGCATAGCGCCACGAGATTCGAAATAGCGGCAGGCAGTCGACTTACCCGAAGCAATATTGCCCAAGACAAATACGGTAAACATCAAGCCCTCCCTAACGCCAATGCGAGTAATTATCGCTCAAATAAACTAGATGGACTCAAAAAACAGCCAAACAGTAAGAGCGCATACGGGGAAGCTAGGTCCCAAAGCACAACATGTATATAACGCAAAAAGGGGGAGGCCGCGAGGCCTCCCCCTTCTCAGTTCAAGCGTACGGCTCGGTGCCGTCCACCGGTCAGCGGCGCCCTGGCCTCCCACGGGCTGACCCCGCAGTACTCTCGGCGCGATGGGGCTTAGCTTCCGG
>JAXKGH010000200.1:0-2097 GCA_036550475.1 Collinsella sp.
CGGTACGTGTTGGCAGCCTAAACGTCTGGTAGCTCATCTGCAGGCTGTTGAGAATGGCGGCCATGGTGCTGGGACCGGCGACGTTGACGTGATAGTCGCGACCCAGGGTCTCGATAAGCCCGGGGCGGCTGACGACCTCGGCGTACAGTCCCTCAAACGGCACGAACATGATGCCAAAGTTGGTCGTTGCCGGCACACTCAGGTACTTTTCGCAGATGTCTTTAGCCTCGCGCTTGACCATGGTATCGAGCGTCTTGCGCGCAGCCGCCACGGCCTCCGCATCGCCCGACTCCTGCGCGTCGAGCAGGTGCTCGTACGCGTCGCCCGGAAACTTGGAGTCGATCGGCAGCAGCACGGGATCGCCCTCGTCCACCGGCAGCTTGACGGCAAACTCAACGCGCTCCGAGGCGCCGGGCTTGGTGGCAACGTTTTCCAGATACTGGTCGGGCGTGAGGATGTCCGCCAGGATTGCACCCAGCTGCACCTCGCCCAAAATGCCACGCGCCTTGACGTTGCCCAGCACGCGTTTAAGGTCGCCCACGCCGGTGGCGATAGACTGCATGTCGCCCAGGCCCTTGTACACGGCCTCGAGCTGGTCGCTCACCTGCTTAAACGATGCAGACAGGCGATCGTTGAGCGTACGGGAGAGTTTCTCGTCCACCGTCGCACGCATCTGATCGAGCTGTACTTTGTTGTCCTTGCGGATGGCACCCAACTGGGCATCGACCGTCTCACGCACCTTGTCCAAGCGATGCTCGATGCCCTCGCGATTGGCGCCAAGCTGTTGGGTCGTCTCGCGGCGCAGGTCATCCATACGGTCGCCCGCCTGCGAGAACTCGCGCGCAATGGTCAGGTAGCGCTGCTGCTCTACGGCGGCGTCGGTCGTCTGCTGCTGCGCGATGGCATTGGCCGTGCGGCGGGTTTCGGCCAACGCGACGTTCAGGGTGTCGAGCGTGCTGTTGGCCTGCTCGAGCGCTGCCAGCGTTTCCGCGCTACTGTCGCCACGCTCCCGCAGCTCGGCACGCAGGCTCTTGAGCTGGAGGGCGCAAGCCACAGCAACCCCCACCGCCACCAAGGCGATCACAACAAGCACAATATCAATAGCAGACATAAACTCCGCCCAACAAACCCAATCGAGCACCAATCAAAACCGCGATCAATCTTACCCCGCCACACGCACCGGGCGGCCGGCCCCTTCTTGGGTGCCCCTCTCCTCCGCATATTCCATAATGCGGCGCGCCGTCTCCCTGCTCACCTTTGAGTCATCGCCGGCCAAGTATGCGTATACGTTTCCTTTATTCAGGTGCAGAGCACGGCAGAGGCCATAGCGCGTTACGCCCGATTCCTCCAATGCTTCCAGTATTCTTTTTCGCATCAGGGCGTTGATCCTTCTGTTCGCCACCGGCTTTTCCTTCACCGCTCTATACGCACGCCAAACGTTGGCATAACGATTAGGAAGCTCACTTTTGGCGCATAAAGATATTATGCTACCCGCTTGACCGTACAAGGACAAAACGTCTCGGTAATCCTCTTCCATCCATGAGCCCTCGGATAAACCCAGAACGTATTCGGCTTTTCCTTGCGCCAAAGCAAGCAAAAACAGAGGCTCCGCCACGCGCGGCGCAACCGTCGTCGCCTGCTCAACCAGCTTTCTAAAACTCAGTGACTGCTGTCCGGATAGCTCTCGGCAATAGCCTTTTAAGAATCCCTCAAAGGTCAGATTCAACCGAGCACCTCCCTTCATTTGCTATTATTATTCATCTTCGATAATACTATTCAGTCGCACGATAGGGCCCGTAAGATGCAAGGATTCCACTCGTGGCGATAATCCTTGCATCCAAGAAGACCAATGGCGGCAAACGTCAGCCTTCCCAACCGACCTGGATGGTTGTTATGACATCGCCTAGGCGCTGGCCGAGGGCTGACAGATGTTGGAGCACTTCGCCGGGCGAAGCACCGTTGAGGATGCACGTGAGGGCATACGACGCCAGAAAGATGGCCGCAAGCCCCAGCGGGATGAGCACGATCATCGCCAATGTGCGCAGGCGCTGGCCCAAACGGCGGCGGCGCGCGCGGCGTTTGTCGAACGCGAGCTCC
>JAXKGH010000201.1:0-4884 GCA_036550475.1 Collinsella sp.
CAAAAAGAGCGGAGGCGACGAGTGATGAAGGCGATCTGGCTTGCGTGCTGCGCGTGCGGCGATTACGGGCTGTTGCAGCGGGAAGTCGAGGGCCGTGATGCGGGTGCACAGGTGCTTCGCGTGGGTGACCTGGACGGGCTGATTTCCATGGCGCGGGCGTTTCCGTCGCGCCGCGGGGCTGCCATCATCGCGGCGTCTCTGTTTGATACCGAAGATGTGCGCAAGACTGTTGCGCGCCTGACGGCCGAAGGCCGCGTGAGCCGCGTGGTCGTGTTGATAGAAGCGCTCGATCCGTCGGATATCGAGGGGCTGTTTCGCGCGGGGGCGACCGAGGTCATCGCTGCGCACGGTATATGCGGCAACGGGCGCGCGGGCGAGGGAGCGGTTGATTCCGATCGGCACATGACGATTGAGCCCGATGCTTTTGTTGATAGGGAACCCGGGGCGCCTTGCGCTACAAGAGGCCCGCGTGTTGATGATTATGGAAAAGCGGAAGCCGAGCATGGTCGGCGCCCCCGGAACCCCCTTGTATACGATGACGCTGGAGGGCCGGCGCAGCATGCTGGCGACTCCCCGGCTGTAGATATGGGATATGTGCACGGCGTGAATCTGGCGGATGAACTCGACGAAGTTGAGGGCTTTGCCGGGTGCGGCGAGTTGTCGCTGATGCGGCATGAGCAGATTGCGCAGAACGAACCTGCCTCGCAGACCGAACAAGCTGCCATGCCGGCTTGGACGCAGCGTGTGGTTGCGGCGGGGGAGACGGGGACGCTGTCGCCGACGCCCGCCCCGCCGCCTCCGATGCCGCCGGCAGACGCTGCCGCTCCGCAGCATCGAGCTCCGGTCATCTGCGCCATTTCGGGTTCGGGCGGTTGCGGCAAGTCGACGATCGTTGCCACCATGGCACACACATCGTCGCTGTTGGGCTTGCGTGCCGCCGTGCTCGACCTGGACCTGATGTTTGGAAACCTTTACGACTTGTTAGGCGTCGATGCTCCGCGCGATATGGCGGCACTTATCGAGCCGTCGGCGGCGGGCGCGCTTGCCGAGCCGGATATCGTAGCTGTTTCGATGCGCGTGGCGCCGGGCGTTACGCTCTGGGGCCCCGTCGCGGCGCCCGAGCAAGCCGAGCTCATGGCACGTCCGGTGGAGCTACTGCTTGATGTTCTGCGTCGCGAATCCGACGTGGTCTTTATCGATACCTCGGTCTTTTGGGGCGACGCCGTGGCGGCTGCGGTGGCGGCGAGCGACCGCTGCCTGGTCGTTGGCGATGCGGCGGTATCGTCCGCGACATCGGCATCGCGCGTCATTGAACTGGCAAGTCGAGTAGGTGTGCCGCGCACGCGCATGAGCGCCGTGTTCAACCGGTTCGGTGCGCGCGGGGCAGACGAGGACGTCGCCATGCGCTTTGAGATTGCCTGTGCGTTGAGCTCCAAGATTCGTATCGCCGATGGCGGGCAGGATCTCGCCGCGCTCATGGCGTTTGGGCGCGCTGACGAGGCAGTGGGTCAGACGAGCGCTTTCGCGACCAGCGTGCGCGAGGCCACGCGCGAGATGCTCGTGGAACTGGGGTGCGCCGTCGGCCCTTGGAGCGATATGGTCGCCGACCGTGCAACGCGCACCGAACGCCCGCGTATCCGCCTTCCCTGGTCGCGCGAGGGTGATCAGCGATGAGCCTGCAAACAAGGATTAAGGCTGCCGGCGCTGCAGCGGCTGCAGCGCCTGTAGATGCGGGGCGTCGCCGCGCGGTAAAACGACGCACCAAGCGCGCCGTGATGGACCGCATGGGTTACGACGAAGTGGCGCGTATCAGCGCCTATATCGACCCGGTACTTGCCCGCTCGGAATTGCGTCCCGCGGTGGAGGCGGCGCTCAATGTTGAGGAACCGACCGATCTCGCGACGCCCGAGCGCGAGACCATCATCGACGAGATTTTGGATGACGTGGTGGGCCTGGGGCCGTTGCAGCCGCTCATCGAGGACGACACCGTTACCGAGATCATGATCAACGGCTGCCGCTCGGCTTTCTTTGAACGCGGTGGCGTCTTGTACCCCATCGAGCATGCGTTTGAGGATGATGAGCAGATCCGTGTGCTTATCGACCGCATCATCTCGCCGCTTGGCCGCCGTATCGACGAGCGCAGCCCCATCGTCAACGCCCGCCTCAAAACGGGCTATCGCGTCAACGCGGTGATTCCGCCTGTGGCGATTGACGGACCGATTCTCACCATCCGAAAGTTCTCGGACCGCATCTGCTCGCTGGACGAGCTCGTGGGGCTGGGGTCGCTGCCGCTTTGGTATGCGCAGCTGCTGTCGTGCGCGGTGTCGCTGCGACAGGACCTGGCGGTTGCGGGAGGCACGGGATCTGGTAAGACCACCCTGCTCAACGCGTTGTCATGCGAGATCTCCACCGGCGAGCGCATCGTGACGATTGAGGACTCTGCCGAGCTCAAGTTTGCGCATCATCCGCACGTGGTGCGCCTAGAGGCGCGCGAGGCTTCAATTGAGGGCGAGGGCGCGGTGACGATCCGCGACCTGGTGACCAATGCCCTGCGCATGCGCCCCGACCGCATCGTGGTGGGCGAGGTGCGCGGTGCCGAGTGCTGCGACATGTTGCAGGCCATGAACACGGGCCACGACGGGTCGCTCACCACGCTTCATGCGGGTTCCGAGCAGGAGACCGTGGTGCGTCTGACGTTGCTTGCACGTTATGGCATCGATCTGCCGAGCGAGCTCATCGAGGAGCAGATTGCCATGGCGCTCGACGGCATCGTGATGTCCGAGCGCCACGCCGATGGCAGGCGCTTCGTCTCCTCGTATTCGGGGGTGCGTCGCGCTGCGTCGGGCGGCGTAGAGCTCGAGCGCTATGTGACTTTCGATGCCGCCGAGCGCACCTGGAAGCTTGACCGCGAGCCGCCGTTTATCGCAGAAGGCTTGCGGTCGGGGACGCTCACACAAGAGGAGGTGGACGAATGGAGGTCGCTGTGCCCCTCGTCGTAGGGGGTTTGGCAGGGTTTTCTGTTGCGACGGCGTGCGGGGCGGAACCTCGTGTGCCGCAGGTGCCGCCGGCGGAGCTGGCGCGTCAGGCGCTCGAGACGGTGGCAGGGAAGCTGCCGCGTGAGCTGGTGGAAAACGATCTGCTGAAAAAGATCGCCCGTTCGTGGGCATCACTGGCTCCGGCGCATCGCCTTGGCCTCGTGATTGAAGATGCTTCGGGGCGTTTGGCGTTTCTGCTGCTATCGAGCGGTGTCTGCTGCGTTTTACTAACGATGGTGTCGTTATCGCCCCTCGGATTTGCCTTGGGACTTGTTGCTCCGATTGCCGTTGGCGCCGCTCGGGATGGCTTTGAGAGCCGGCGCGAGCAACACGATGCAGAAGAGGCCATGCCCGAGGCGTTTACCGCACTTTCCATGTCGCTTGCCTCGGGACATTCGCTGGCCCAGGGCATGCGCTTTGTGGGCGCTCATGCGCAAGAGCCGGTGCACACCGAGTTTTTGCGGGTGGCGGCGGCGATCGATTGTGGTATCTCGGCGACCGATGCGCTTGATGACCTGCTCGTACGCATCGATGCCCCCGGTCTTTCGCTTGTCACCTTGGCGCTTAAGGTGTCACAGCGCACCGGCGCTCCACTTGCCAACTTACTGTCCGAGGCGTCGAGCATGGTAGGGGAGCGCATTGAGCTCAAGCGCCGCCTGGATGTCAAGACGTCGCAGGCTCGCATGTCGGCGCATATGGTCGCGGCGATGCCGGCAGGCATGTGCGCGGTGCTGGCGCTGCTTTCGGCAGATTTTCGTCGCGGTCTCGCGACGCCTGCCGGTGCAGGCGCTATGGTGCTGGGCCTTGCCCTCAACGTCGTTGCCTTGGTGGTTATCCGGCGCATTATGAGGGTGGAGCTATGAGCGCCCCAGTTGCAGTTGCGGCTTGCCTGTGCGCCCTGAGTGTATTTGTCGCGACGGGTTTGGATCGGGCGGATGCGCGCAAGATCGCAGGGGCCTGCAAGCGCGAGGCGGTGCTGGTCGCTGCCGCGGGTCGCTCGGTGGTCGATGCCCTGACCGCGCGAGTGAAGGGCGCGGTTGGAGCGGGCGGCCCGGCGCGAGTTTCGCTCGGCGAAGTGTCCGAGATGATCGATGTTGTGCGCTTGGGTCTTTCGGCCGGTCTTTCGTTTGATGCAGCGCTTGAGATTTTCTGCGCCAACCGCCGGTCAGTGCTGGCTCTTCGCCTTGAGCGGGCCTGCATGGCGTGGCAGGTGGGCGTGGGCACGCGTGAGGACGAGTTGTTGGTCGCCGCGCGCGACCTGGACGTGCGAGCGCTCGAGACCTTTGCCATTACGGTGGGGCAGGCACTCGTCCTGGGTGCCCCACTTGCCGAGACGCTGGCCGCTCAAAGTCGCGAGATCCGTGCGGCTCATCGCGCCGCGGTCGAGCGCGAGATCGAGCGTGCGCCCGTCAAGCTGCTGATTCCCACCGGCACGCTCATCTTGCCGGCGTTGCTTCTGTCCATATTGGGCCCGCTGCTGGGAGCAGGCGGGATGATGTAGGGAGGAATACATGAACACGATGACTGACGCTGCTGGCAAGGTCCAGGGCTGGGCGTTTTGCCGGGCGGCACATGTTCGTCAGCGCGCCAAGGAACTATTGCAGGAGGAGAGTGCACAGGGTACCACCGAGTATGCCATCTTGGTCGGCGTGCTCGTGGTGATCGCGATTATCGCCATCGTCGCATTTAAGGGCAAGGTTAAAGAGCTATGGGATGCGATCAGCGAGGGCATCAACAGCCTGTAGAGGGCGAGCGCCCCATCGGGGTGCTGCTGGTGTTTGCTTGCCTGACCGTGGCGATAGCGGCGGTGCTTTGGGGGCTTAACGCCGCGCGGCAGCAGCGTCCTGGG
>JAXKGH010000202.1:0-3683 GCA_036550475.1 Collinsella sp.
GGAGCTCGCGTTCGACAAACGCCGCGCGCGCCGCCGCCGTTTGGGCCAGCGCCTGCGCACATTGGCGATGATCGTGCTCATCCCGCTGGGGCTTGCGGCCATCTTTCTGGCGTCGTATGCCCTCACGTGCATCCTCAACGGCGCATCGCCCAACGAGGTGCTCCAGCATCTAGCGGCCCTGGGCCAGCGCCTAGGCGATGTCGCAACAACCGTCCGCGCCGGCTGGGAGAGTTAGCGTTTGTCACATTAGGGCTTCTAGGGTGTAGGGATTATCGCCACGAGTAGATTTCTTGCAATCTGTAGGTCCTGTCGTGCGACTGAATAGTATTATTCAAGATGAATAATAATAGAATTTGCTATGTATAAGCAGGATTTAGAGCGGACTCTTTTGGGCATTGACGAAGAGGCGGAGCTGGAAATAGGTCCAAGAGACGACAGGCCGAGCGTTGTATTGGTGGGAGGAAGCGTCTTCATGCTAAACGATGTAACGAATCGGTCGGTTACACATGACATTGATGTGTTTGAGGCAGACAGGTGCCTCCGCGAGATCATAGCTCGATATCCCGAGGTGAATGGTATGGCGGTGGCATATTGTAATCAGATGCCATTCAATTACGAAGATCGTTTGATTCCCTTGAAGATTGGGGCGCGTTTTATCAGGTACTTTACGCCATCTTTGGAGGACCTGGCGGTGATGAAGCTTTATGCCTATCGTCCGAACGACATCGTCGATCTTCATAGTCAGGCATTCGTTGACCGACTTGATTGGGATCTGCTCGAGCGGCTTATATTCGACGAGGGAGAGGCTCTGGCGTCGTCGCCCTCGGAGCGGAGTTATCAAGAGATGGTCTGCGCATACAGGCAATACAAAAAGGAGGTGCTCGGTTGAATCTGACCTTTGAGGGATTCTTAAAAGGCTATTGCCGAGAGCTGTCCGGGCAGCAGTCGCTGAGTTTTAGAAAACTGGTTGAGCAGGCGACGACGGTTGCGCCGCGCGTGGCGGAGCCTCTGTTTTTGCTCGCTTTGGCGCAAGGAAAAGCCGAATACGTTCTGGGTTTATCCGAGGGCTCGTGGATGGAAGAAGATTACCGAGGCGTTTTGTCCTTGTACGATCAAGCGGGTGGCATGGCGTCTCTATGCGCCAAAAGCGAGCTCCCTAACCGTTATGCCAACGTTTGGCGTGCGTATAGGGCGGTGAAGGAAAAGCCAGTGGCGGACAGAAGGATCAACGCCCTGATGCGAAAGAGAACATTGGGAGCGCTAGGAGAATCGGGCGTAACGCGCTACGGTCTCTGCCGCGATTTGAATCTGAATAAGGGAAACGTGTACGCATACTTAGCCGGCGATGACTCAAAGGTGAGCAGGGAGACGGCGCGCCGCATTATGGAATATGCGGAGGAGAGGGGCACCCAAGAAGGGGCCGGGCGCCCGGTGGGTGTGGCGGGGTAAGATTGATCGCGGTTTTGATTGATAATCGATTGGGTTTGTTGGGCGGAGTCTATGTCTGCTATTGATATTGCGCTTGTTGTGATTGCCTTGGTGGCGGTGGGGGTTGCTGTGGTTTGCGTCCTGCAGCTTAGGGGCCTTCGTGCCGAGTTGCGAGAGCGTGGCGGCAACGATGCGGAGACGCTTGCGGCGCTCGAGCAGGCCAACAGCGCGCTCGATGCCCTCAACGTCGCGCTGGCAGAAACCCGCCGCACGGCAAACGCCATCGCGCAGCAGCAGACAACCGACGCCGCCGTAGAGCAGCAGCGCTACCTGACCATCGCGCGTGAGTTCTCGCAGGCTGGCGACCGTATGGACGACCTACGCCGTGAGACGGCCCAACAGCTTGGCGCCAACCGCGAGGGCATCGAGCACCGCCTGGACAAGGTGCGCGAGACGGTCGATGCCCAACTGGGTGCCATTCGCAAGGATAACAACGTGCAGCTCGATCAGATGCGCGCGACGGTGGACGAGAAACTCTCCCGTACGCTCAACGACCGTCTGTCTGCATCGTTTAAGCAGGTGAACGACCAGCTCGAGGCCGTGTACAAGGGCCTGGGCGATATGCAATCTATCGCCACTGGCGTGGGTGACCTTAAGCGCGTGCTGGGCAATGTGAAGGCGCGCGGCATTTTGGGCGAGGTGCAGCTGGGCGCGATCCTGACGGACATCCTTACGCCCGACCAGTATCTGGAAAACGTGGCCACCAAGCCTGGCGCCTCGGAGCGCGTTGAGTTTGCCGTCAAGCTGCCGGTGGACGAGGGTGATCCCGTGCTGCTGCCGATCGACTCCAAGTTTCCGGGCGACGCGTACGAGCACCTGCTCGACGCCCAGGAGTCTGGTGATGCTGAGGCCGTCGCCGCAGCGCGCAAGACGCTTGATATGATGGTGAAACGCGAGGCCAAGGACATCTGCGAAAAGTACCTGAGTGTGCCGGCAACGACCAACTTTGGCATCATGTTCGTGCCGTTTGAGGGGCTGTACGCCGAGATCGTCAGCCGCCCCGGGCTTATCGAGATCCTGGGCCGCGACTATCACGTCAACGTAGCCGGTCCCAGCACCATGGCCGCCATTCTCAACAGCCTGCAGATGAGCTACCAGACGTTTAGGCTGCAAAAACGTACCGACGACGTACTGCGCGTGCTCTCCGCAGTCAAGGCCGAGCTGCCGCGCTATCAGGCGGCGCTGCGCCGCGCCCAGCAGCAGATCGAGACCGCGGGCAAAACGGTCGAGGGCATCATTACCACGCGCACCAACGTCATGGAGCGCAAGCTCAAGGACATCGACGCGCTGGAGGATGCTGAGGAAGCCGACGCGATTTTGGGCTTGGAGTCCGCAGGCCTGCTCGCAGACCAAAAAGACGAGGACTAGTCGCAACGGACGGTGGGTCGCCGGCGTAAACGCGGGTGCCCCGCCGCTTTTCGCATCGTGCTTGCCTGAAGTGCGCTTCAATGTGCAACAATGGCGTTTCGCCCTATCAGATGCGAAAGGAAGCCCATGTCTCAGAGAAGCACCAGCCCGCTCAGCCGCTCCACCGTGCGCCGCACGCTGCGGCGGTTTTGGGGTGTGACGCGCACGCAGCCGCTGATTGTCTTTCTCTCGGTGTTCTCGTCGGCGGGCTACATCTTTTTGCTGACGTTTGCCAATACCTATGTGATGGCCCTCATTGTCGACCGCGTCCAGGCCGGTCCCGTGGCGGGCGACAAGGTGTTTGAGGTCTTTGGCCCTTACATTCTGGCGCTCGTACTCGTTAACCTGGTGGGTCAGATCCTCTCCAAGTTACAGGACTACACCGTCTACAAGCTCGAGATCGCAGGCAACTATCACCTGGCGCGTCTGTGCTTCGACACGCTCTCCAACCAATCCATGACATTCCATACCAGCCGCTTTGGCGGATCGCTTGTGAGCCAGACAAGCCGTTTTATGAGCGGCTACACGGGTCTGGTTGACGTGACGGTGTATTCGCTCATCCCCACCATCACCTCGGTCATCTGCACCGTGGCCGCACTTGCCCCGGTGGTGCCGACGTTTACCGTGATCCTGGTGTGCATCATGGTCGTCTACATCGCGTTTGTCTGGCTTATGTACAAGCGCATCATGCCGCTTTCGGCCGCGACGTCCGCCGCGCAGAACAAGCTCTCGGGCGTGCTCTCCGACGCGGTCACGAACATCTTGGCCGTCAAGACCTGCGGGCGCGA
>JAXKGH010000203.1:0-7623 GCA_036550475.1 Collinsella sp.
GTATCGAGCATGGGAGCCCCTTCCATGAATGCGGCGTGGCCGCCGCGGCTGGATTAGACACTCACCATTGTCGGCCTAATCCGCGGTCTTTCATGCAGCAGGGGCTCTCAATGTTTTTATGTCCTGCTCATATCGTCTCTGCCGGCACTTGGGGACACTCCTCGGCGCGCCAGAGCCGGTCGCCTGGGGATGGAGAGGCCATTTTGGCCCTTGGCGGTCACCCAAGGTAAACCTTTACCGCCCGCCTATATTTGCCGAAATTACACTTGACGGCGGGGTACAATAAACCCGCATGCGGATTTCCGTTGCGGGCGCTTCCCATCGCCGGGGCGTGCCCGGGAGCATCCGGCATGCGGCCTTTGCGGCGCTCGGTCATGTGCAAGACGGGCGGTCGGGTCTGTGGGGTGCATCAGTTGCCCCTCGCCTCGGCATGTCTTCTCTCCACGCCACGTACCTGCTGCTGAGCCTGCTTGCCAGATGATTGGAAACAACAGCGTAAATCCCATCACGCCAACATCCCGGCGATCGCCGGGGCCTGTATACCTATATGAGAGGAGAGGGGTATATGGCGCGTAAGTTTAAGTCTATGGACGGCAACGAGGCGGCCGCATATGTTTCGTATGCGTACACCGAGGTAGCGGGAATCTATCCCATTACGCCGTCCAGCCCGATGGCCGACCATGTCGACCAGTGGGCGGCCCAGGGTCGCAAGAACATCTTCGGCACCCCGGTCAAGGTCGTCGAGATGGAGTCCGAGGCAGGTGCGGCCGGTACCGTTCACGGTTCGCTGGGCGCCGGTGCTCTGACCACCACCTACACGGCTTCTCAGGGTCTGCTCCTGATGATCCCGAACATGTACAAGATCGCGGGCGAGCAGCTCCCGGGCGTCTTCCACGTCTCCGCGCGTTGCGTCGCTTCCCACGCCCTGAACATCTTCGGCGATCACTCCGACGTCATGGCCTGTCGTCAGACCGGCTTCGCCATGCTCGCCGAGGGCAACGTCCAGGAGGTCATGGACCTCTCGCCGGTGGCTCACCTTGCCGCCATCGAGGGTAAGACCCCGTTCCTTAACTTCTTCGACGGCTTCCGCACCAGCCACGAGATCCAGAAGGTCGCCATGTGGGACTACAAGGATCTGGCCGAGATGTGCGACATGGACGCCGTCCAGGCTTTCCGCGACCACGCGCTCAACCCTGAGCACCCGCACACCCGCGGCAGCCACGAGAACGGCGATATCTTCTTCCAGAACCGTGAGGCCTGCAACAAGGTCTACGACGAGCTTCCCGCCGTCGTCGAGGGCTACATGAAGAAGATCAACGAGAAGCTCGGCACCGATTACGGCCTGTTCAACTACTACGGCGCTCCCGATGCCGACCGCGTCGTCGTGTGCATGGGCTCCTTCTGCGACGTGCTTGAGGAAGTCATCGACTACCTCAACGCTCACGGCGAGAAGGTCGGCCTGGTCAAGGTTCGTCTGTTCCGTCCGTTCTCCATCAAGCACTTCGTCGACGTTCTCCCCGAGACCGTCCAGAAGATCGCCGTCATGGACCGTACCAAGGAGCCGGGTTCCATCGGCGAGCCGCTCTACCAGGACGTCGTCTCCGCTCTCTACGAGGCCGGCAAGACGGGTATCAAGGTCGTCGGCGGCCGTTACGGTCTGGGCAGCAAGGACACGCCTCCCGCGTCCGCGTTCGCTGTCTTCGAGGAGCTCAAGAAGGACGAGCCCAAGCGCGAGTTCACCATCGGCATTGTCGACGACGTGACCAACCTGAGCCTGCCCGAGGCCGAGGATGCGCCCAACACCGCAGCCCCCGGCACCATCGAGTGCAAGTTCTGGGGTCTGGGTGGCGACGGTACCGTCGGCGCCAACAAGAACTCGATCAAGATCATCGGCGATCACACCGACAAGTACGTTCAGGCCTACTTCCAGTACGACTCCAAGAAGACCGGCGGCGTCACCGTCTCGCACCTGCGCTTTGGTGATTCCCCGATTCGCTCGCCGTACTACGTGACCAAGGCCGACTTTGTCGCCTGCCATAACCCCAGCTACATCGTTAAGGGCTTCAAGATGGTCCGCGACGTCAAACCGGGCGGCACCTTCCTGGTCAACTGCCAGTGGAGCGACGAGGAGTTCGCCGAGCACATGCCCGCCGTGGCCAAGCGCTACATCGCGAACAACAACGTCAACGTCTACCTGATCGACGCTATCGACCTGGCCGCTAAGGTCGGCATGGGCAAGCGCACCAACACGGTGCTCCAGTCCGCCTTCTTCGCGCTGGCCAAGGTCCTGCCCGCCGAGGACGCCCTGCAGTACATGAAGGACGCGGCTACCAAGTCCTACATGAAGAAGGGCCAGGCTATCGTCGACGCCAACCACAAGGCCATCGATGCCGGCGCTACCGCCTTCCGTAAGTTCGAGGTTCCGGCCGACTGGGCTACCGCCGAGGATGCCGCTCCCGTCGAGCTCTCCGAGGAGACCAAGTCCGCTATCGCCCAGCAGGTCAAGAACCTGCTCGAGCCCATCGATCGCATGGACGGCGACAGCCTGCCTGTTTCCGCCTTCGTCGATTGCGCCGACGGCCAGTTTGAGCTGGGCGCCTCCGCATACGAGAAGCGCGGCGTCGCCGTGGTCGTTCCCCACTGGGACGAGACCAAGTGCATCCAGTGCAACCAGTGCGCCTACGTGTGCCCGCATGCCACCATCCGTCCGTTCGCGATGACCGAGGACGAGGCTGCCGCCGCGCCCGAGGCTACCCGCACGCTCGACGCCATGGGCCCCAAGGCCAAGGGCATGAAGTTCACCATGGCCGTGTCCCCGCTCGACTGCATGGGCTGCACCAACTGCGTCAAGGTTTGCCCCAAGGGCGCCCTCGAGATGGTTCCCACCGAGCAGGAGATGGACCAGCAGCCCGTTTGGGACTACATGGTCGAGAACGTCTCCGAGAAGAAGGAGCTCATCGCGGCCAACGTCAAGGGCAGCCAGTTTAAGCAGCCCTACCTGGAGTTCTCCGGCTCCTGCGCCGGCTGCGCCGAGACCGCCTATGCACGTCTGGTGACCCAGGTCGCCGGCGACCGCATGTTCATCTCCAACGCCACCGGCTGCTCCTCCATTTGGGGCAACCCCGCTGCCACCGCTCCTTACTGCAAGGACAAAGACGGTCACGGCCCGGCGTGGAACAACTCCCTGTTCGAGGACAATGCCGAGCACGGTCTGGGCATGGCCGTTGGCTATGAGGCCGTTCAGCACAAGCTGATCGCCGCTACCCAGGACATCATCGCTGCCGATGGTCCGTCCGATGAGCTCAAGGCTGCCGGCCAGGCTTGGATCGACTCCGTCAACGACGCCGAGGCCTCCAAGACCGCTGCCGCTGCCTACGTTGCCGAGCTCGAGAAGTGCGGCTGCGACGCTTCCAAGGCGATCCTCGCCGACAAGGCTTACCTCACCAAGAAGTCCTTCTGGATCTTCGGCGGCGACGGTTGGGCCTACGACATCGGCTTCGGTGGCCTGGACCACGTCCTGGCTTCCGGCCACAACGTCAACGTCTTCGTCTTCGACACTGAGGTCTACTCCAACACCGGCGGTCAGGCCTCCAAGGCCTCGAACCTGGGCCAGGTTGCTCAGTTCGCCGCTGCCGGTAAGGTGACCAAGAAGAAGTCCCTGGCCGAGATTGCCATGAGCTACGGCTACGTCTACGTGGCGCAGGTCGCCATGGGCGCCAACCCGGCTCAGACCCTCAAGGCCATTCACGAGGCCGAGGCCTACGACGGCCCGTCCCTCATCATCGGCTACAGCCCCTGCGAGATGCACTCCATCAAGAAGGGCGGCATGCAGAACTGCCAGGCCGAGATGAAGAAGGCTGTCGAGTGCGGTTATTGGAACCTCTTCCGCTTCAACCCCGAGGCTGCTGCCGGCAAGAAGTTCTCGCTCGATTCCAAGGAGCCCGCGGGCGGTTATCAGGAGTTCCTGATGAACGAGGCCCGTTACGCTTCGCTGACGCGCTCCTTCCCCGAGCGCGCCGAGGAGCTCTTCAAGGAGAACGAGCAGGCCGCTATGGACCGCTACGCTCACCTGCTGAAGCTCAAGACGGTGTACAACGAGGCCTAGGTCTCCCACCGCAGGATCTGAGGGCTGACCTTCGCGGACGTCCTCGGACATGAAAGAACCCCCGCTGCGCACTACGTGCGGCGGGGGTTCTTTCATCCTGCGGAGTGTCCGCGAAGGTCAGCCCTCAGATCCTGCTACGACTACGTCCTCGGATTGTGTGGGCTGATGAAGGACGTGGCTGTGGGGGCCTTTTGTCCCGGTCGCTGTTTCGCGGCTTTGCCGCGAAAGGCGCGCCACTTTGGGGATGGATAGGGGACGAGGCTGGATTGTGGATTCTAATGGCTAGAGAGATATGGGCGCGAACGAGAAATCGTTATTGGGGTCATCCTTTTCCATAAACTCATCGAGACAAAACGTCATGTAGATTGGAACGTACAGAACCTTGCCCTCTTTGCTGAGATTCTCGTGGCTCAGTACAACGGCCTCGGGAATTTTGTACTCGCCCACACTCATCAGACGATCGAGGGCCGCATGCGCTCGAACTTTCTTGCCCGATTTGACCTCGATTGGGACAACATGCCCGTGGGCGCCTTCGATCACAAAGTCAACTTCACCGACCTCACGCGTTTGGTAGTACCATGCATCCGCCCCGAGGGCAACGAGTTCCTGCGCGACCACGTTCTCATAGAGACCACCAAGGTTGGGAGTTTTCATATCAAGATAGACGGCGCGTGCAGTGCTGCCGGGGTACCGCGATGCGAGCATGCCTGTATCAGACTCATATAGTTTGAAGGCCGTCGTTTTCTCCGTCCTCTTGAGAGGACTCCGTGGCTCCGTCACCCTGGCGACCATCAATCCAACACCTGCGTTAACAAGCCACAGGAAATCCTGCTCATATTTTTTAAGGCGAGCTCCCTCGCCCAGAGACGAAACGACAAAGCGATGAGACTCCGCCTCAAGCTGAACGGGAATTTGCTCAAAAATCGACCGAACGTTAAACGCTCGAGTCGATGCATATTTTGAGATATCGCTTTTGTACTGATCGACCAGCTGAGTTTGAAGCTCACGTGTGCTCACGAGCGAATAACCCGAATCAATATAATTCTGAACGACCTCCGGCATGCCGCCGCAAACGATATAAGCTCTATAGTTCTTGAGCATCGCCTCATGAATATAGTTTTCGACAGGATGCTTTTCGATAAGGCAGCTGCGAATGCCTGCAAGCACATTCTCACTGACGCTGTTTGCCCAACAAAACTCTTCAAAATCCATTGGGCGCATAACAATGTGCTCGATATACCCCACCGGAAAAGAAGAGATCCCCTTAAACTCAGTCCCAAGCATAGACCCCGAGAAGACATAGCTAAAGCGCCCATCCTCGACCAACGCCTTCATGAGTGTAACGATCTGCGGATACTCCTGAATCTCATCGACAAAGACAAGCGTATCGCCCTCAACAAGCGGCGCATCCGCAAGAAGGGCTACGCGGTTGATAAAGTCAACGGAGTTCTTTGCGCCAACAAGTGCATTCCTTGCTTCGACATCGAGTAGTAAATTGACCTCAAAATACGAAGCGTAGTTGCTTTTTCCAAACGCGCGAATTGCATAGCTCTTGCCAATCTGACGCGCACCAGTAACGAGTAATGCCTTATTGGAGTCATTCTTCCAGCTCAAAAGCCTATCAGTGACCTTACGGCGTAGCATTAAACCCCCAAATGACAAAAATTGACAGATAGAATCGCCTAAAATCATACAAAAATTAGCAGATAATAACGTCGTAAATATACAAAAATTAGGAGATAGCAAAGGTTCGAATAGGCCTCAAGGCCACTGAAACAGTGCTCTACTTTGCGAAGGGGCTGGGGACGCTGTTGGGTGCGTCTCCAGTCCTCTGATTGCCACTTTGGGTCCCGTGGCGGGACATTGTTGGTGCTGCCTGGTTGTTTTTATCTTGTCTCGCCGCTCTCTGTGCGTAGGCGGTAGCCGTGGACGAGGTCGCTAATAGCCGGCCAGGGAATCTGGCGGTCGACCCAAAATTGGAGCTGGACCAGATAGCGCTCGGTGGCGCGGGTGAGGGCCGCGAACTGTTCGTGAGTCTCAACCTGGGCGTAGAGGTCGCGGCTGTGGGCGAGGATTGCCGTCGTGTCATCCATTTTGCCGGTGACGTCGAAGGCGCCAGAGAACCAGTCGCACAGGCGTGCGGCACTGTTTTTGATCGTTGCGAGGTCGGCGGTGCCGTCGTTGGCGTTTTCGTTGGCCTGGGCTCGCAGGAGGGAGAGGGCGTCGGCGGCGTTCATGCAGTAACCGACGGTGAAGTTCCAGACGGCGAATTCGCGGCCGGTGTCGAGTTTGCGGCGGCGCATGTAGTCGATGTCACGCGGTTTCTCGAGCATCATTTGATCGGCGAGGGCCTCAAGTGCAGTGGTGTACTCGGCAAGGTCGAGCGTGAGCAGATCGTTGATATCCATCATCTTTAGGCCTCCGTTTCGATCTCGACGATTTCGTTTTTAATGTACATGCCCTGGTTGTCCCAGACATTGCGGCAGGCGGCGGCAAAACGCTCGCGGTCGGCTTCGCAGATGCGGGCGAACATGTTGCAGGTGCCAAAGGGCTCGCACACGTCAAAGAAGATGCAGATTGACGACCATCCGTCATACCAGCTCACGGCGCCCGCTGGCTCGTGAAAGACGGGGTTCTCGATGTGCTCGTAATTGGCAATGGGGCCCGAGACAGGATACGTCACCTCGGCATCGCAGATCTTGGCCGAAAAGATACGTGACTCGACCGGACAGGATGATTCGAACAGCTTGCATGCCTCGGGAGCCTTGTCCCAGAGCATGTCGGCGAGAAACGTCTCGCCATTCAGCGTGATCTTGAGCATTTTTGTCATAGTAAGGACCTCCTCAATCCGTCGCTCAAGGGGTTCGCTGGCGGATAAGGAGAAGACAGCAGCGGGGTCGCCGAACCCAAACTTCACGACAAATCTCTGTCGCCCCAGCCCGCGCTGTTCTTCGCTAAAGTACCATGCAGCAATTGCGCGCGCAATATCAGTTTTTGATTTTCTGGAAGCGGCAATCGACGAGACGGCTCGCCGGCTGCCGGCCGACGCGCGGTATGGGCGCTCGTCTATTCCTTAAGTTGGATGAAAAACGCCATGTTATTGCAGGGCTGCATACTCGTCCAATAAGTGCATAGAATCTCGTATAGTGCGAGTAAGATTTTGCGCTGTCTGTTTTATGTTTCGCAAAGATATAGTTTGCATAATCTGGTCTAATCCCTGCTCTATTAAAATAAAGTTGCACGTAAATGACGTAGATATGCTTGAGCTGGGTTTCTTTACGCTGAGCGGGTAAAAGCGACCGTTCACCGTTCAACTATTTTCAAAATGAATAAAATGAGCGATAAAGAGAATATAAACCTTAATAAACTCGCGTATCGCACGGGCGCGGGTTATTAATGGGTTGTAGGCCTTTTACAGAAAGGATTCCAGCAATGTCTAAGCCTCTTGGCAAGCCCGATCGTATCGTCGTCGCCCTTGGCGGCAACGCCCTCGGCAACAACCCCGTTGAGCAGATCGA